>NZ_JALPKN010000168.1 GCF_023630195.1 Actinotalea sp. C106
GGGCTCGGCGCCCGGCTCTGCCGCTGCCTCAGGCTCGGCCGCGACCTCGGGCGTGGCGGCCTCGGGCATGTCCGCCTCGGGCGTCACGGCGGCTGCCGGTGCGTCGGCCGTCTCGTCCTGGGGGGTCTGCTCGTGGTCGCTCACTGCGTCTCAACTCCTTCGATGGTGACCTCGGTGGCCGGGGTCTGCTGGCTGCCCTCCGCGATGCCGGCCTCGGCAACGCTGCGCAGCACGTCCATCCCCTCGGTGACCTCGCCGAAGACGGTGTAGCCGCCGGCGTTGTCCGAGGGGATCGTCGAGTCGGCGTAGACCAGGAAGAACTGGCTACCCATGCTCGATCCGTCGTTGCCCAGTCGCGCCATCGCGACCGTGCCGGCCGGGTAGACGTCGTCGGCCGGGGCGTTCTCCACGGGCCCGAAGGTGTAGTCGGGCCCGCCCGAGCCCGTCGCGGTCGGGTCCCCGCACTGCAGCACGTAGATCCCCTCGACGGTCAGGCGGTGGCAGGTGGTGTCGTCGAAGTACCCCGCCTGGGCGAGGGTCACGAAGGAGGCGACGGCCTGGGGGGCCGCTGCGCCGTCGAGCTCGAGCGCGAGGTCCCCCGCGGTGGTGGTCAGGTCGACCTCCCACGCGCGGTCCTCGGCGAGGGCAGGGTCGGGGGCCGTGCTCGGGGTCGTGCCGTCGGCCTCCTGCGAGCCACCTGTGGTCTGCAGGGCCAGCGCGACCGCGCCTCCCAGCACGAGCACCCCAACCACGGAGGCCGCGATCACGAGCAGGCGCCGACGGCGGGCCCGGGCGGCAGCCTGGTGCTCGAGCCAACGTTCGTGGCGCTTGCGTGCGTACTCACGCTCGCGCTTGCTCGACCCCACCGTGGCGCTCCCGTCTCGTGGTGCCGCTGGACGTGCGGCAGTGCCCGGGGACGCGACTGCACCGTCCAGGCCCCGCACAGTCTAGGCAAGGGCGTGGCCCGACCCCCACCTGGGGGTGGCCAGGCATGTCACGGGTTGGTCTCGGTCCTCGTGAGGGGGCGGCTAGGCTGCCCGGGTGCTGATCCGGACCGTCGTCTCCCCGCTGCTCGGCACCAACTGCTACGTGGTGGCCGACGACGCCGCGCGTTGCCTGGTCGTCGATCCTGGCGCGGGGGTGGTCGAGGAGGTCCGTGAGGTCGTCGAGGAGGGCGGCTGGACCCCCGTCGCGGTCCTCGTCACCCACGGTCACGTGGACCACACCTGGTGCGCGGCCGAGCTCTGCACGGCCTACGGCGTCCCCCTGCACCTGCACGAGGCCGACCTGCCACGGATCGCGGACCCCTTCGCCACCCTCGGGCCTCTAGGCGCGCAGCTGGCGCAGACCGCTGCCTCGGCCGGCATGGAGTACCGTCCGGCCGACCGGGTCCAGACCTTCACGTGCGCCGGAGCCGCGCGCACGGACCTCGACCTGGCCGGTGGGGCGGCACCCTTCGGCGTCGCGGCGCTGCACGCCCCGGGACACACCGAGGGGTCGACGGTCTACGTGCTCGAGGACGGCACCGCGCTCACGGGGGACGTGCTCTTCGCCGGGACCATCGGCCGCACCGACCTGCACGGAGGTGACGGCGCCGCGATGGAGCGCACCCTCGGGCACCTGGCGACCCTGCCCGAGGAGACGGTCCTCCTCCCGGGTCACGGCCCCTCGAGCAGCATCGGTGCCGAGCTGCGCAGCAACCCGTACCTGCGCGCCGCGCGGTGACCTGGAAGGATCACGCCCCATGGCCCGTCCCACCCCCCTGTCCGGATTCCCCGAGTGGCTGCCCGCCGGTCGCGTCGTCGAGCAGCACGTCCTGGACGTGCTCCGTCGCACCTTCGAGCTCCACGGATTCGCCGGGATCGAGACCCGTGCGGTCGAGCCCCTCGACCAGCTGCTGCGCAAGGGGGAGACCTCCAAGGAGGTCTACGTCCTCCGTCGCCTCCAGGAGGAGACGACCGTCGACGGCGGCGCGGGCGGCGCGGACCAGGCCGCGGCCGGCCTCGGTCTGCACTTCGACCTCACGGTCCCGCTCGCGCGCTACGTCATCGAGAACGCGGGTCGACTGACCTTCCCCTTCCGTCGGTACCAGATCCAGAAGGTCTGGCGGGGCGAGCGCCCCCAGGACGGGCGGTTCCGGGAGTTCACCCAGGCCGACGTCGACGTCGTGGGGCAGTCCACGTTGCCCTACCACCTCGAGGTCGAGCTGCCCCTGGTCATCGCGGCGGCCTTCGCGGCCCTGGCCGAGATCGGTGTGCCGCCGGTGCGCATCCTCGTCAACAACCGCAAGGTGATGGAGGGCTTCAGCCGCGGGCTGGGCCTGGAGGACGTCGAGGCCGTGCTCCGCTCGGTCGACAAGCTCGACAAGATCGGGCCCGACGGGGTCACCGCTCTGCTCTCCTCGGAGGTGGGCGCGAGCCCCGCGCAGGCGGCCGCGATGCTCGAGCTCGCCGGGGTGCACGGGGACGACGCCGCGGTCGTGGACCGGGTGCGCGAGCTCGCCCAGCGGCTCGGGGTCCAGGACGAGATGCTCGACCTCGGTCTGACCGAGCTGCACCAGCTCATCTCCGCCGCGTCACGTCGCGCACCCGGGACCGTGGTCGCCGACCTGAAGATCGCGCGCGGGCTCGACTACTACACGGGCTCGGTCTACGAGACCGTGCTCGTCGGGCACGAGCAGCTCGGGTCGATCTGCTCGGGCGGGCGCTACGACGCCCTGGCGACAGACGGGTCGACGACCTACCCGGGGGTCGGGCTGTCCATCGGTGTCTCCCGCCTGGTCTCGCGGCTGCTCTCGGCCGGGCTGGTCGAGGCGACGCGCGCGGTCCCGTCGGCGGTGCTCGTCGCCGTGGTGGACGAGGAGAGCCGGGCCGCCTCGGACGAGGTCGCCGCCGAGCTCCGCGGACGAGGGATCCCTGTCGAGGTCGCGCCGACCGCCGCCAAGTTCGGCAAGCAGATCCGGTACGCCGACCGTCGAGGCATCCCCTTCGTCTGGTTCCCCTCCGCCGGGGACGAGGCGACGGCGCACCAGGTCAAGGACATCCGCTCGGGGGAGCAGGTCGGGGCCAACCCCACGACGTGGCGACCCCCGGCCGAGGACCTGCACCCTCGGGCGGTACCGGGCGAGGGCGGCACAGGGGCCGCGTAGCGCCCCGGCCCGCCACGCGCGGGCCCCGTGGCACGGTTGACCGACAGTCGAACACGTGTTCGACTGTCGTCATGAGGTGGGACGGTCAGCGGCTCGAGGCGCCCGAGCAGGCGTTGCCCGGCCTGGCGCTGCGCGGGCTCGTCCGGAGCGTGCGGACCCCGGAGTTCGAGGGGGTCACCTTCCACGAGGTCGCAGCCCGCTCGGCCCTCAACAAGGTGCACGCCGCCTCGAAGGTCCCCTTCGGGTGGACCGTGAACCCGATGCGCGGCTGCCTGCACGCGTGCACCTACTGCTTCGCGCGGCCTACCCACGAGTACCTCGACCTGGACGCCGGGCGGGACTTCGAGACGCAGATCGTCGTCAAGACCAACGTGGTCGAGGTGCTGCGGGCCGAGCTGACGCGCAGGTCCTGGCGTCGCGAGCACGTGGCCCTCGGCACCAACACCGACCCGTACCAGCGGGCCGAGGGCCGGTACCGGCTCATGCCGGGCATCATCGAGGCCCTCGCCGGCTCGGGCACTCCGCTCTCGGTGCTCACGAAGGGCCCGCTGCTGCGCCGGGACCTCCCGGCGCTGAGCGCGGCCGCGGAGCAGGTGCCGGTGAGCGTGGCGGTCTCCCTCGCGGTCCTCGACCCTGCGCTCCAGCAGTCGGTCGAGCCCGGGACGCCCCTGCCGCGCGCACGGCTGGACCTGGTCCGTGCGATCCGGGAGCACGGCCTGCCCTGCGACGTCCTCGTCGCGCCGGTGCTGCCCTGGCTCACGGACTCGACCGAGCATCTCGACGCCCTGCTCGGCGAGATCGCGGCGGCGGGGGCCACCGGGGTGGCGGTGATGGCCCTGCACCTGCGGGGTCCGGTCAAGCCCTACTACCTGCAGTGGCTGGCTCGCGAGCACCCGGCGCTGGTCGGTCGCTACCGGCGGCTCTACGGGGACGGGGCGTACGTGCCCCGCGAGTACGGCCGCTGGCTCGCCGACCGGGTCGCGCCTCTGGTGCGTCGTCATGGGCTGGCCCGCACGGCTCTGGACGGTGGCGAAGCCTCCTCGGCGCCGAGCGGCTGGCGCAGGGGAGTGGGTCCGAGCCCCGTGGACCTGCAGCCAGCCCTGTTCTGAGGGTGCAGCGGCCCGAGGGCCCGCCGGCTCCGGTCCTCAGTCCTCGACGAGTCGGGCCGGGAAGCCACCGGTCGCGACCGGTCCCCAGCTCTCGATGGTCACCCGGATGATCGACTTGCCCTGCTCCGTCATCGCAGCGCGGTACTCGGCCCAGTCAGGGTGCTCGCCGGCGATGTTCCGGTAGTACTCCACGAGGGGCTCGATCGAGTCGGGCAGGTCCAGGACCTCCGCGGTGCCGTCGACCTGCACCCAGGGGTCCCACTCCTCGGAGACCACGCACAGGCTCACCGCAGGGTCACGCCGCAGGTTGTGGACCTTGGCGCGCTCGGGATAGGTCGAGATGACGAGCCGTCCTGCGTCGTCGAGCCCGCAGGTCACCGGAGACATCTGCGGAGCGCCCGACCGGCGTCGGGTCAGCAGGACGGCGTGGTGCCGCGGACGCAGGAAGTCCAGCAGTGCCTCGCGGTCGATCCGGTCCGACGTCGCGACCTTGCGTGCCATGGGTTCCTCCGGTGCTCGCTGCCAGGGCCGCGACCAGGCTCCCACGTGGTCGCCCCCTCCGCCGGTCCGGGAGCGCCTCGCTGGTGGGCGGCCCGTCGCGAGCAGGGGGAGGGCACGGCACTAGACTCGACCGGCGACGGCTGACCGCCGTCGTTCCCCGAGGACGCCCCGAAAGGACCCTTCGTGCTCCGCACCCACACCGCCGGCTCGCTGCGAGCCGAGCACATCGGCCAGACCGTCACCCTCACCGGCTGGGTGGACCGTCGGCGCGATCACGGGGGAGTGGCCTTCATCGACCTGCGTGACGCCTCGGGCGTCGCCCAGGTCGTGATCCGCGACGAGGACGTCGCGCACGGGCTGCGCAACGAGTACGTCCTGCAGGTCACCGGCGCGGTGGGCCAGCGCCCCGAGGGCAACGAGAACGCCAACCTCGCCACCGGGCAGGTCGAGGTCACGGCTGCCGACGTCGTGGTCCTCAACGAGTCCGCGCCCCTGCCGTTCCAGGTCTCCTCGGCCCTGGACGAGCACGTGGGCGAGGAGGCGCGCCTCCAGCACCGCTACCTCGACCTTCGCCGCCCCGCGCCGGCAGCGGCGATGCGGCTGCGCGCCAAGGTCAACGCCGCGGCCCGCCGCGTGCTCGACGCGCAGGACTTCGTCGAGATCGAGACCCCCACCCTGACGCGGTCCACGCCCGAGGGTGCCCGCGACTTCGTCGTCCCCGCCCGGCTCTCGCCCGGCTCCTGGTACGCCCTGCCCCAGTCGCCCCAGCTGTTCAAGCAGCTGCTCATGGTCGCCGGGATGGAGCGCTACTACCAGATCGCCCGTTGCTACCGCGACGAGGACTTCCGCGCAGACCGTCAGCCCGAGTTCACCCAGCTCGACGTCGAGATGAGCTTCGTCGAGCAGGACGACGTCATCGCGGTGGGCGAGGAGATCCTCACCAGCCTGTGGGAGCTCATCGGGTACACGATCCCCACCCCCATCCCGCGGATGACCTTCGCCGACGCCATGGCCCGGTACGGCACGGACAAGCCTGACCTGCGCTTCGGCCTCGAGCTCGTCGAGCTCACCGAGTACTTCCGCGACACGCCGTTCCGGGTGTTCCAGGCCGCCTACGTCGGCGCGGTCGTCCAGCCCGGCGGTGCCGCGACCCCGCGCCGCGGCTTCGACGCCTGGCAGGAGTGGGCCAAGCAGCGTGGCGCCAAGGGCCTGGCCTACGTCACCGTCGGTGAGGACGGCGAGCTCGGCGGTCCCGTCGCCAAGAACCTCTCCGAGGAGGAGCGCGCCGGGCTGGTCGCGGCCGTGGGGGCCTCTCCCGGCGACGCCGTCTTCTTCGCGGCCGGCAAGATCTCCGAGGCCCGCGCCCTGCTGGGGGCTGCACGCCTGGAGATCGGCCGTCGGGGCGGACTCATCGACGAGGACCAGTGGGCCTTCGTCTGGGTGGTCGACGCCCCCCTGTTCAAGCCCACCGGCGAGGACGACGACGTCGCCCTGGGCACCGGGTCCTGGACGGCTGTGCACCACGCCTTCACCTCCCCGACCCCCGAGTGGATCGACCGGTTCGAGGAGAGCCCGGGCGAGGCCCTCGCCTACGCCTACGACATCGTGTGCAACGGCAACGAGATCGGCGGCGGATCGATCCGTATCCATCGCCGGGACGTGCAGGAGCGCGTCTTCCAGGTCATGGGCATCGGGGCCGAGGAGGCCCAGGAGAAGTTCGGCTTCCTGCTCGAGGCCTTCGCCTTCGGAGCCCCGCCTCACGGCGGGATCGCCTTCGGCTGGGACCGGATCGTCGCCCTGCTCACACGCTCGGAGTCCATCCGCGACGTCATCGCCTTCCCCAAGTCCGGCGGCGGCTTCGACCCGTTGACCGGGGCCCCCGCGCCGATCACCCCCGAGCAGCGCAAGGAGGCCGGCGTGGATGCCGAGCCTGAGCCCCGGGGTGAGGGCTGACGACCCAGGACCTCGCCTGCTCGGCGGGGGAGGAGCCGGGGTCCGGCGTCGCAGGCCGGGTCGAGCAGCTGCCTGGCGTGTGGCGGGAGGACCGCCTGCTGCTCGGTGAGCGGCAGGCCTGGTCGGGGGTGCTGGTCGCCCCCGACCAGGACGCGGTGCTGGTCACCCTCGAGCGCGAGCAGGCCACCGTGCTGATGGGCCGCGGTACCGCGCCGGCCGCGGTGCGGCTCGCCGCG
>NZ_JALPKN010000169.1 GCF_023630195.1 Actinotalea sp. C106
ACGGCCCGGCGCCCCACGAGCCGGCCCCGGGCGACGTCGCCTAGGAGCCGCTCGCCCGCCCCGGGCTGCGTCGCCTAGGAGCCGCTCGCCATCGCCGCGACCTCCTGGGTGACCTGCTGGACCGCGGAGGTCATCGTGCCGATCGAGGACCTCGCCTGACCGGTGGCCGCGCCCTGCTCCTCGACCGCCGCCGCGATCGTCGTCTGGGCGTGGACCACCTCGGCGATCGCCCGGTCGATGCCGCTGGTGCCGACCAGGGCCTCCTGGGTGCCCCGCTGCACGCTCGACACGACGGCCTCGATCTGGTCGGTCGCACGAGCCGTCTGACCGGCGAGCTCCTTGACCTCCTGGGCCACCACGCTGAACCCCTTGCCGGCCTCACCGGCCCGGGCTGCCTCGATCGTCGCGTTGAGGGCGAGGAGGTTGGTCTGCTCGGCGATCGACGTGATGGTGCGGGCGATCTCCGCGATCTGGCTGGTGGCCTCCTCGAGCCCACGCATGGTGGCCGCCGAGGCGGAGACCTTCGTCGCGGCGTCCTGGGCCGAGGTCGAGGCCTGGGCCGCCGCCTGACCGATCTCCGTGGCCGCCTCGACCAGCCCGTCCATGACCTGGGCGGCGTTCTCCGCGCCGTCCGTCAGGTTCGCACCGGCTGCGGTCAGGGCGACCAGCCGGCGCTCGAGCTCGACCGTGCGCTCCTGACGGGCCTGGAGGGCACGCTGGGCCTCGAGCGCCGCGTGCTGCTGGGACTCGGCGAGCTCGGCGTGAGCGGCGAGCTGCTCGGCGGCGGTCGCCTCGGCGCGGGCCTGCTCGACCCGCCGGGAGGCGTCGGCCTGCTCGGTGAACTTCCAGCTCGTGGCCAGTGCCGCGCACTCGGCGAGCAGCAGGACGGCGTGGATGCTCGCCCACAGCAGAGGGTTGGCCTGTGCCTCCCCCTCGGAGAACACCAGCGAGGGGTCGACCAGGCTCATGCCGACGTGGTGCACCGCGACGATCGCGACCGCCACGAGGAAGGGCGTCCACGCCTGGTAGAGGGCCACGAAGGCCACGACGACGAAGAAGTGCAGGTGCAGGTCGGTGATCCCGCCCGAGACGTGCACCAGGACCACGCTCGAGAGGACCAGCCCGCTGCTCACGGCCGCCGCGCGCACCAGCTGGGAGCCGCCGGCCCGCCCGACGAGGAGGAGCGCGATGATCAGTCCGAGGCCTACCCAGCCCATCCATGCGTGATCAGCCCCGGTGGCGTGGTGCCCGCCGGGGTGCCAGAACAGGGCGAGCGCCGCCAGCACCGGGACGTGCGCGGCCAGCACCCAGGACAACGCGTCGTGCCGGGTCCGGAAGGAGGCCTCGTCGAGCCGCACCCCGCGGGGGAGCCAGCGGGCGGGCCCGCTCGGTGTCGGGGCGGTCGTGGCAGGGCCGGGCCGGGACGCGGAGGGTGACGGCGTCGTCCGGCCCCCAGGGGGAAGGGTCATACCCAGTGATCGGACGCTTTCCTGCAGGTCTGAGGGGGCGCGGGGGTGAAACGCCTCAGAGGTCGAGGAGCCCCACGAGCTCCTCGGCGGCCCCCGTGTAGGAGGCGGGGGTCATGGCGCTGAGCCGTGCCGCGACGTCCTCGGGCAGGCCCAGGGTCGCGACGAAGGCGCGCAGGTCCTCACCGGTGATGCGGCGACCGCGGGTCAGCTCCTTGAGTCGCTCGTAGGGCTCGTCCATGCCGGGCACCCCGGCGACCCCCGCGGCGCGCATCGCGGACTGCACGGCCTCGCCGAGCACCTCCCAGTTCGCGTCGAGGTCACGGGTCATGGCGGCGGGGTCCGCGTCGAGCCCCGCGAGGCCCCGCCGCACGTTGTCGATCGCGAGCAGCGAGTGGCCGAAGGCCGGGCCGATGTTGCGCTGCGTGGTCGAGTCCGTGAGGTCGCGCTGCAGCCGCGAGGTCACCAGCGTCGCGCCCAGGGTGTCGAGCAGCGCGCAGGACATCTCGAGGTTCGCCTCGGCGTTCTCGAAGCGGATCGGGTTGACCTTGTGCGGCATGGTCGAGGACCCCACCGTGCCCTGGCCGCGCACCTGGATGAAGTAGCCCATCGAGATGTACGTCCACACGTCCGTGGCCAGGTTGTGCAGGATGCGGTTGAACCGCGCGACGTCGGCGTAGAGCTCGGCCTGCCAGTCGTGGGACTCGATCTGGGTGGTGAGTGGGTTCCACGTCAGGCCCAGGTGCGCGACGAAGGTGCGCGAGACCCCGACCCAGTCGGCCTCGGGCACGGCGGCCAGGTGCGCTCCGTAGGTACCGGTCGCACCGTTGATCTTGCCCAGGTACTCGGCCCCCTCGATGCGCCGCAGCTGCCGGCCCAGGCGGTGGGCCAGGACCGCGAGCTCCTTGCCGAGGGTCGTGGGGGTGGCGGGCTGCCCGTGGGTCCGGGCCAGCATCGGGACCCCGGCGTGCTCGCGGGCCATGGCGGCGAGCTCGGCGACGAGCGCCCGGGCCGTCGGGAGCCACACCTGCTGGACGGCGCCCTGCACCATGAGGGAGTAGGAGAGGTTGTTGACGTCCTCGCTCGTGCAGGCGAAGTGCACCAGCTCGCTCACCGCGGGGAGCGCGGTGCCCTCGCCGAGCACCTCGGAGGCCTGGGCGATCCGAGTCTTGAGCAGGTACTCGACCGCCTTGACGTCGTGCACGGTGACCCGCTCGGTCTCCGCCAGCTCGGCGACGGTCCCGGCGTCGAAGGTCTCGACGACGTCGCGCAGGTAGGCGCGCTCGGCCTCGGAGAGCACCGGCGCCCCGGGCACCACCTGCTGCGAGGTCAGGTGGATGAGCCACTCGACCTCGACGTGCACGCGCTCCCGGTTGAGGGCTGCCTCGGAGAGGTGGTCCACCAAGGGGGCGACGGCCTTCCGGTAGCGCCCGTCCAGGGGGCCCAGGGCGATCGGCGGGTCGACCTCGGCGAGCCGACGGCGGATGCCGGCGGCGTGAGAGGCGTGGGTCGAGGAGGTCCCGGGCTCGGTCTGCGACATGCGGGCAATCCTTCCACGCGGCGTCGGCGCCAGGCCCCGGCGTCCAGCCGCTGGGGTGGTGGGGATCAGTCGTGGCAGGCGGGTGGGTCGACCTCGCGCAGGATCCCGTCGTCGGTTCTTGGCCCGTAGCGCTCCTGGATGGCGGTGGCCAGAGGCAGGTCGGGGTCGAGAGCCTGTGGGTTCGTGAACTGGCCTCCCTGGTACACGCTGACTGAGACGCCACCGCGGCCTTGCCAGAGCAGGGCGAGGGTGGTGTCCAGGACGCAGTAGGGGTCGGCGTCCTCACTGACGGTGATGCGCCCGCCATAGCCGGTGGACCCGAAGTTGGTGTTGTAGCTGAGGGTGTGGCTCTCGACGCCGGGGATCTGGCTCACGGCCTCGAAGATCTCCTCGTCGGGGACCGGGACGCGGCGTGGCTCGCGGGGGGTGAGCGAGCAGCCGGTCAGGAGCACGGCGCCGACCAAGAGGGCGGCAGCGGTGCGGGTGGGCCGGCTGGTCACTGGTGGGGCTCCGTGGCGTGGCAGGCGGGTGGGTCGACCTCGCGCAGGTGCTCTCCGTCGGGTCTTGGCCCGTAGCGCTCCCGGAACGCCGTGACGTACGGGAGGTCACCGCCCAGATCCTGTGGGCGGGTGAACTTGTCCCCTTGCCACACGCTCACCGAGAGGTAGGCGCGGCCTTGCCAGAGCAGGGCGAGGGTGGTGTCCAGGACGCAGTAGGGGTCGGCGTCCTGGCTGATGATGACATCGCCGTTGTAGCCGGTGGACCCGAAGTTGGTGTTGTAGCTGAGGGTGTGGCTCTCGACGCCGGGGATCTGGCTCACGGCCTCGAAGATCTCCTCGTCGGGGACCGGGACGCGGCGTGGCTCGCGGGGGGTGAGCGAGCAGCCGGTCAGGAGCACGGCACCGGCCACCAGGGCGGCGGCGGTACGAGTGGGTCGGTGGGTCACTGGCTGGGGGCCGTGGTGTGGCAGGCGGGTGGGTCGACCTCGCGGAGGATCCCGTCGTCGGTGCTCGGTCCGTAGCGCTCCTGGAAGGCGGTGGCCCGGGGGAGGCCGGCGCCGAGTTCCTGGGGGGTGGTGAACTCGTCTCCTTGGCGCACGCTCACCGAGAGGTAGGCGCGGCCTTGCCAGAGCAGGGCGAGGGTGGTGTCCAGGACGCAGGACGGGTCGGCGTCCTGGCTGACGATGACGTCTCCGGCATAGCCGGTGTAGCCGAAGTTGGTGTTGTAGACGAGGGTGTGGCTCTCGACGCCGGGGATCTGGCTCACGGCCTCGAAGATCTCCTCGTCAGGGACCGGGGTGTGGCGCGGCTCACGCGGGGCGAAGGGCGAGCAGCCGCCCAGGAGCACGGCGCCGACCATGAGGGTGGCGGCGGCGCGGGTGGGCCGGCCGGTCACTGGCTGGGCGCCGTGGTGTGGCAGGCGGGTGGGTCGACCTCGCGCAGGATCCCGTCGTCGGTTCTCGGTCCGTAGCGCTCCTGGAAGGCTGTGGCCAGAGGGAGGTCACTGTCGAGATCCCACGGGTCGGTGAACTCGTCTCCTTGGCGCACGCTCACCGAGAGGTAGGCGCGGCCTTGTCGGAGCAGGGCGAGGGTGGTGTCCAGGACGCAGTAGGGGTCGGCGTCCTGGCTGATGATGACATCGCCGTTGTAGCCGGTGGACCCGAAGTTGGTGTTGTAGCTGAGGGTGTGGCTCTCGACGCCGGGGATCTGGCTCACGGCCTCGAAGATCTCCTCGTCGGGGACCGGGGTGCGGCGCGGCTCACGGGGGGCGGAGGGCGAGCAGCCGCCCAGGAGCACGGCACCGGCCACCAGGGCGGCGGCCAGGCGGGCGCAGCGGCGGCTCATCGGCCAGGCACCGTGGCGTAGCACTGCGCAGCACTCAGCGTGTAGCGGGTCACCTCGGGACTCCCGTGCGTCGTGCCGGCGAGGAACTGCTCGTTGGCCGCACGCCACGCGGCGACGGACGCGTCGTCCGAGCTGTCGACCAGCGTTCCGGTCTCGGAGTAGACGTCCGTGCCGTGCACGGCCCCGACCGTGTACCCGTGATCGGCGAGCACGACCGAGTCCGAGGCGTCGCGCTCGATGGTGACCCAGTGGGGCCGGTCCGGGTTCTCCCGGCCCTCGAGCATCGGCACGGCGTCCTGGTCGTGCTCGAGGGAGAGCACCGACACGTCGTCGGGGATGTCGAAACGCGCCACCGGGGACCCGCCGGTGACCACCGACGTCACGGTGAACTGCTCGCGGAACCCGGGGTCGCTGGCCAGGGATGCCGCGGCGATCCCACCCTGGCTGTGGCCCGTCAGCATGACCGGATCCCCCTTCGTCACCCCGGCCGCATGCATGGCCCTGGCGATGGCCTCCTGGAGGGCCGTCTGCTCCCCGGCCATGAGGTGGACATTGGTCGTCAAGTCCACAGGGTTGTCCCCCCGCACCGGCGACCAGTCCTGGGTCCCGGGGATCTGGACGACCCACGAGGACGTCCCGTCCGGTCCTGGCACGCGCGCCACCTGGATCTGCCCCTCGCTCCCCTCACGGCCGAGCGAAGTCTGCTGATCGAAGATCCCCTTGACCGACGTCGGCGCCGCCCCACGGTGCTCGCCGACCTCCATCGGGACGAACTCGCCCGCATCGTCGAAGCCGCCCCCGAGCCGGCCCAGGTTCACCAGCCCGGCGACCGCGCTCTCGTAGTCGCCGGTCGGCCAGGTCCCCCCCGAGATCGCCGTCGTGAGCGGGAGGCCGAGCGTCGAGGTCGACAGGCCCTGGATGATCCACGGCATGCTCTCGGTGAGCTCCTCGAGCAGCCACGGGTTCTCGAACAAGGTCTCCTGCACGCGGGCCAGGGCCGCCTCGGGATCCCTCCCGACCGTGATCCCCAGGGCCGCCACCAGCACCGGGTTCGACGCCAGCACCAACCCGGTGCCGAGGGCCAGGCCCGGCAGCGCCATCCCGAACGCCAGGCCGCCAGCCCGGTTGAGGGCATCGAGCACCTGCTGCTGGGTCTGGTCGACGAGGGCGTACGTCTCGACGCTCGCGCGGAGCACCACGGCTGAGGCCTCCATGCGCGCGCTCACCGTGACCATGGACAGGCTCGCGTCGGTGACGGCGAGGCCCACGGCGGCGGCCTCGACCGGGCACAGCACCGCTGACGCGATCACGGACTCGTCGACGGCGACCTTCGCGACGTCGTCGGCCCACCGCCGCACCTCGTCACCCAGGGCGTCGAGCACCCCGGCGTAGGAGCGGATGTCCTCGTGGCGGGCCGTGACCCCACCGGCACCACCGCTGACCTCGATCGTCATCCCGCCTCCTGCGCGGCCGTGAGGGCGCGGTCGACCCGCCCGGTGAGCTCCGTCAGCAGCGTGCGGCCGATGTCCTCACGGGTACGGACACGGTGCCGCAGCACGTCCCCGGGCATCGGGAGGATCTCGACCCACCCGGCGTCGCAGCGCAACCACGTGCCGAGCGAGGTGCGCGCGCTGCCGTGGCTGCGCACCGTGAGCGCGAGCTGGCCGTCGAGGGTCCGCGCGAGGGAGCCCACCACCGCGGGCGGCTCCTCGAGACCGAGATCCGCGGTGAGGGCCTCGACCACCTGGGTGCGTCCCTCACGCAGGGCGCGTCCCAAAGCGACGGACAGCTCGACCGGCACGTCGGCGTCGGCGACGTCGGTCTCGGCGGCTGCGGGGACCAGACGCAGGACCTCGTCGAGCATGGCGGCCACGGGGAACACGCTCACCTCGATGCCGGGTCGCGGCCGGGTCGCGGTGACGGCGCCCTGCGGCAGCACGTCGATCCCGCGGACCACCGCGGTGCCGAGGACGCCGTCGGTCCGCAGCACCGCGAGCACGCCCCGGTCGCCGGCGACGCCGTGCAGCTCGACCTCGACCGCTCCGCCGAGGGCGACGGCCGCCTGGAGGGTCTCAAGTCGGAGGCCAA
>NZ_JALPKN010000016.1 GCF_023630195.1 Actinotalea sp. C106
CCCCGGGGCCGCGACCCGCCTGCCGCGGACGGCGCGCCAGGTCTCGGCCTCGAGGTCCAGGTGCGCGACCTGACCCCGAGCGTGCACCCCTGCGTCGGTGCGCCCGGCGACCGTGAGCCGCGGCTCGACGCACCGCAGCACGGTGCCCAGGGCCGCCTCGAGGGTGCCCTGGACGGTGCGCAGCGCAGGTTGGCTCGCCCATCCCGCGAAGCCTGTCCCGTCGTAGGAGAGATCGAGGCGGACCCGCACGAGGCCGTCGCCGGGGGCCGCGGGGACAGCCGGACCTGGAGCACCTGCCTCGCCCGCAGGGACCGGGGTGGCCTCGACCGGTGCCCGCGGTGCCGGGGTCGCTGGGCTCACGGCGCGGTCCTCGTGGTCACGGGGCAACGCTACCCACCGGGCGAGACCCCTCGGGACGCCCCGCGGCCTGACGCTCCCGCTGGACCCCCACCGCGTCCCGTCGTCGTCCCGCGTCGTACGCTCGCCCCATGACCGACCCGGCCCCGGCCACCCCGCGCACCCTCGCGGTCGACTGCGGGGGCGGCGGCATCAAGGCCTCGGTGCTCGACGCCGCCGGCACCCTGCACGTCCCCGCCGTGCGGGTGCCCACCCCGTATCCCCTGCCCCCCGGGCGCCTGGTCGAGACGGTGCTGGCGATCGCCGCGGACCTGCCCGCCGCGCAGCGGGCGACGATCGGCATGCCAGGGATGATCCGGCACGGGGTCGTCATCGCCACCCCGCACTACGTGACGCGGGCCGGACCGCGCTCTCGCGTGGACCCCGAGCTCGTGGACGCGTGGTCGGGGTACGACGTCGCCGCCGCGATGCGCTCCGCCCTCGGCCTGCCCACCCTGGTCCTCAACGACGCCGAGGTGCACGGCGCCGGGGTGGTCTCCGGGGCAGGGGTCGAGCTCGTCCTGACCCTGGGCACCGGCCTGGGGTCCGCACTGTTCGACGGCGGGCGCCTCGCCCCGCACCTGGAGCTGTCCCACGCCCCGGTCCGCCGCGGCGTGACCTACGACGGGTACCTCGGCGAGCACGAACGACGTCGGCTCGGGGACGGGTCGTGGTCGCGGCGGGTGCGGCGCGCCGTCGAGGGCCTCCGCCCGGTGGTCCGCTGGGACCGGCTCTACCTGGGCGGGGGCAACGGACGGCGGATCAGCCCGACCGTGCTCGCCGCCCTCGGCGACGACGTGGTGGTGGTGCCCAACTCCGCGGGGATCGTGGGTGGGGTCCGAGCGTGGTCCCTACCGGGCATCCGCACGGACGACGCCGCGGCCTAGGCCTGCCCCGCGTCGTCGGCCGCCCTTCTCCGCTCGAGCTCGTCGAGCTCGTCGAGCTCGTCGAGCTCGTCCAGAGCCTCGAGCAGGACGCGGGTGAAGCCCACCGGGCGGACGACGTTCACCAGGTGGGTGGCGCCGCGCACGGTGACGAGCCGGCCGTCGGGGCAGGAGTCGACCAGCTGTCGCTCCTGGGTGCGGAAGTGGTCCCACCTGCCGTTGACGACCCAGACCGGGCAGCGCGTGCGGGCGAGGTCCTCGAGCGGCCGCACGTCGCGGATGGTCCGCAGGAGGTCGACCATCACGTCGAGGGCGAAACCGCCCTCGGCCAGTGCCTCTGCGCCCTCCCGGGGCAGCGCCCGTTCCACCAGGGTGCGGTTGAGCCACGCGCCGCGGTCGGGCAGAAGCGCGATCCCCTGGGCCAGTCGCAGCCAGGCGCCCGTCAGCCACGTGTCGGGGTCCGTGCTGCAGCCGGCGGCGAGGAGACCCGCGACCCGGTCAGGATGGCGGGCCGCGTAGGCGATGCCGAGGTAGCCCCCGAGGGACAGCCCGACCAGCACCGCCCGGCCTCCGACCCGCTCGACGGCCTCGTCGATCGCGTCCAGACCGCCCTCGACGTCGAACCGTTCGTCGATGCGGCGACCGTGACCCGGGAGGTCGATGGCCAGGTGGGGCCGTCCGAGGCGGGTGAGGGCGTCGACCTGCGGGCGCCACATGGTCCGGGAGACCCGCGCCCCGTGGACGAGGACCACGGGCACGGGAGCTGAGGGCACCCTCGCACGCTACCGAAGGCCGGAGGACGCCGCAGGGCCCGGACCGTGACGGTCCGGGCCCTGCGATGCCGACAGCCTGATCGCCCGCCGGGGTGACCTGGGGTCAGGCCTTGTCGTTCTCCGCAGCCTCGGTCGACTCCTCGGCCGGGGCCTCGGTCGTCTCCTCGGTCGCGGTCTCCTCGACGGGGGTCTCCTCAGCAGGAGTCTCCTCAGCCGTGGGCTCCTCCTCGGCCGGCGCGGCGGCCTTGGGGGCGGACTTCTTGGTGGCCTTCTCGGCCTCACGCACGGTCGCCTGCTTGGGGCTCACGGGCTCCATCACCAGCTCGATGACGGCCATGGGGGCGTTGTCGCCCTTGCGGTTCCCGACCTTCGTGATGCGCGTGTAGCCACCCTGACGCTCGGCCATGGCCGGGGCGATCTCGGTGAACAGCTCGTGCGCGACGGCCTTGGAACGCACGGTCCCGAGCACCCGGCGACGCGAGGCGAGGTCGCCACGCTTGGCGAAGGTGATGAGCCGCTCGGCCAGCGGGCGAAGCCGCTTGGCCTTGGTCTCCGTGGTGGTGATGCGGCGGTGCTCGAACAGGCTCGTCGCCAGGTTGGCGAGGATGTGCCGCTCGTGCGCCGGGCCACCGCCGAGCCGCGGACCCTTGGTGGGCGTAGGCATGGTCTGTACTCCTCAGTTCTCGAAGATCTGCGGGCCGCTCGGCGTCACCGGACGGCCCTGCACGGGGTCAGGACGGCTCGTCCTCGGTGTACTCGCTGTCGTCGTAGTACGCCGCGGCGGTGGGGTCGAAGTCGATCGGGCTGTCCTTGAGGGACAGTCCGAGACCCTGGAGCTTCTCCTTGACCTCGGTGATCGACTTCGCACCGAAGTTGCGGATGTCCAGCAGGTCCGCCTCGCTGCGGGCCACGAGCTCGCCCACGGCGTGGATGCCCTCGCGCTTGAGGCAGTTGTACGAACGGATCGTGAGCTGGAGCTCCTCGATCGGGAGGGCGAGGTCGGCCGCGAGGGCGGCGTCCGTCGGCGACGGGCCGATCTCGATGCCCTCGGCCTCGACGTTGAGCTCGCGGGCCAGGCCGAAGAGCTCGACGAGCGTCTTGCCGGCCGAGGCCAGCGCGTCGCGGGGCGAGATCGCCGACTTGGTCTCGACGTCCACGATGAGCTTGTCGAAGTCGGTGCGCTGCTCGACACGGGTCGCCTCGACCTTGTAGGTCACCTTGAGGACCGGCGAGTAGATCGAGTCGACCGGGATGCGGCCGATCTCGGAGTCGTAGGCCTTGTTCTGCGAGGCCGAGACGTAGCCGCGACCGCGCTCGACCGTGAGCTCGATCTCGAGCTTGCCCTTGCCGTTGAGGGTCGCGATGTGCAGGCCCGGGTTGTGGATCTCGACCCCGGTGGGCGGCGTGATGTCCGCGGCGGTGACCGTCCCGGGGCCCTGCTTGCGCAGGTACATGACGACGGGCTCGTCGTTCTCCGAGGAGACGACGAGCTCCTTGATGTTCAGGATGACCTCGGTGACGTCCTCCTTGGCACCGGTCACGGTGCTGAACTCGTGCAGCACGCCGTCGATGCGGATCGAGGTGACCGCGGCCCCCGGGATCGAGGACAGGAGGGTGCGGCGCAGGGAGTTGCCGAGGGTGTAGCCGAAGCCAGGCTCGAGCGGCTCGATGACGAACCGCGAGCGGCTGTCGGTGAGGACCTCTTCGGTCAGGGTGGGGCGCTGTGCGATGAGCACGGTGGTGTTCCTCTCAGTGTGCGTCCGCCATATGACGCATCACGCTGTGCGGCCTGCAGGATCTCGGTCCACCCGGCAGGGTCGAGATGAGGGGTCCGCGGGAGCTGGGCTCACCGGCGGACCTGCTCGGGGCCGGACGGGGAGCTTCCCGTCCGGCCCCGAGACGCGTCAGACGCGGCGGCGCTTGGGGGGGCGGCAGCCGTTGTGCGCCTGGGGCGTCACGTCCTGGATCGAGCCGACCTCGAGGCCGGCCGCGGTGAGCGAACGGATCGCGGTCTCACGGCCCGAGCCGGGCCCCTTGACGAAGACGTCGACCTTCTTCATGCCGTGCTCCTGCGCACGACGCGCAGCGGCCTCGGCGGCGAGCTGGGCGGCGAAGGGCGTCGACTTGCGCGAGCCCTTGAAGCCGACCTGGCCCGAGGACGCCCACGCGATGACGGCCCCGGCAGGGTCGGTGATCGAGACGATCGTGTTGTTGAACGTGCTCTTGATGTGGGCCTGGCCCACGGCGATGTTCTTCTTCTCCTTGCGACGCGGCTTGCGCGACGCGGTGCGGGTCTTGGGAGGCATAGCGGTTCTTCTCCTGGTCTGAGGTCGTCGGACCGTCCGGGTGCACGGCGAGCCGTGCTGTCCACGCAGACGGACTGCTGGCTACTTGCGGGCCTTCTTCTTGCCGGCCACGGTGCGCTTGGGGCCCTTGCGGGTACGCGCGTTGGTCTTGGTCCGCTGACCACGGACGGGCAGCCCGCGGCGGTGCCGGATGCCCTCGTAGCTGCCGATCTCAACCTTGCGGCGGATGTCCGCGGCGACCTCACGGCGGAGGTCACCCTCGAGCTTGAAGTTGCCCTCGAGGTGGTCGCGGAGGGCGACCAGCTCGGCGTCACCGAGGTCCTTGACGCGAAGGTCGGGGCTGATCCCCGTGGCGGCCAGCGTCTGCTGGGCGCGGGTACGGCCGACGCCGTAGATGTAGGTGAGCGCAACCTCGAGCCGCTTGTCGCGGGGGAGGTCGACGCCGACGAGACGTGCCATGTGCCAGGTGCTCCTGTACTACGTCGGAGGTCTTCCGCGCGGCCTTCCCGCTGCTGCGGGCCCCGGCCTCCGACCGGGGGTTGCCTCACGCCCGAGGGCGATGAGCGCTGACCGTGCGCTGATGACTGCCCGCCGAGGCGGGCCGTCGGGTCGATCTGTCGACCTGGTGCACCCCGGTGTGAGCCGGGACGCCGGGGCTCAGCCCTGGCGCTGCTTGTGCCGCAGGTTGTCGCAGATGACCATCACGCGACCGTGCCGGCGGATCACCTTGCACTTGTCGCAGATCTTCTTGACGCTGGGCTTGACCTTCATTGCTCGTTCCTCCGCCGCCGCACGCGCACACGAGCGTGCGACGGGCGACAGTGTCGTCGGGGTGCCCGGGAGGGCACCGGCGGACTACTTGTAGCGGTAGACGATCCGGCCACGGGACAGGTCGTACGGGCTCAGCTCAACAACCACCCGGTCCTCAGGGAGGATCCGGATGTAGTGCTGACGCATCTTGCCCGAGATGTGGGCGAGCACCCTGTGACCGTTCGCCAGCTCCACGCGAAACATCGCGTTCGGCAGGGCCTCGACCACGCTGCCCTCGATCTCGATGACACCGTCCTTCTTCGCCATATCCTCCGCTAACTCTCTGGGACTCCTGCAGGACCGCGCCGCGGACGACCGGCCGGAGCCGCTCGACGAGACGTGGGGTGACGTGTGCTGCCGGCGGACCGGACATGACCGAAGTCGCACACCCAACGGACCATCCTACGCCATGCGCGGCCTCATCGGTACCGGCGTCGGATCACCCCCGAGCGTGCCGTGAGGACCGCTCCGGCGACCAGGAGGAGCGCCGCCGTGAGCACGAGCCCGAGCACCCCGCCGGGCCCGGTCCAGGCCAGCCGACCGGCCGGGTCGGAGGCGTCGGACTGCGCGTCCGCACCAGGGCTCTCGTCCCCCGAGCCCGTCCCACCCGGTGCCTCCTCGTCCGTGCCCTCGCCACCGTCGGGAGACCCGTCGCTGCCCGAGGTGTCGACGACGAAGCCGAAGTCCAGGGTGAGGTCCTCCTCGCCCCCGACGAGGGTCCGCGACCAGGCACGCCAGGTCGAGGAGTCGACCGCGCGATCCTCCCCCGCGCCGCTGCGTGTGGGGCTGAGGCCCGCGAGCGCCCGCGCAGAGGCCGCGGTGTCGATCGCGACGCGGTAGCGCCCCGGCGGCAGCGCCTCGAACAGGTAGTCGCCGTTCTCGTCGGTGGTCCGGGGACCGACCAGCGCCCCCGTCACGTCGCGGACCCTCGTGCCGTCCGGGTTCCGCAGCACCAGCACGACACCCGCGATGCCGCGCTCCCCCGGCCCCTGAAGGCCGTCGCCGTCGGTGTCGAACCACACCCGGTCCCCCACCCGCACGGGCAGCTCGACGAGCCCCGCGTCGCGGGTCGGGTCGAGGTGGTCCGCAGCGATGCCGTCCGACGGCGCCGCAGGACGCTGGAACGGGTTGGTCGCCCCCGGGCCGAGGTCGAAGACCGCGGTCCTGCTCACCGTGGGGGCCTCGGTCACGGCGGCGTCCGAGTCGGCGTGGCCGTCCGTCCCCTGCAACAGCTCGGTGAAGCTGTACCGCGCGGCGTGATCCTCGTCGAGGACGAAGCCGATCATCCAGCTCCCGGCGGGGACCATGTCGAACAGGTATCGCCCGTCGGCACCGGTCGTCGTGACGGCCCAGGCCTCGGTCTCGCCCTCGCGGTAGAGCAGGACCTGCACGCCCCCGACGCCGGGCTCCCCCGCCCCCTGGCGGCCGTCACGGTTGCGGTCGAGCCAGACCCGGTCGCCCACGGCGTAGTTCGGTGTCGCGTAGCGGATGCCGGCCTTGAGCGGCACCGAGGTCAGGGGCAGCGCGCTGCCCTGGTGCTGGACACGGAAGGCGAACGAGTTCCAGGCGTCGGTACCGTTCGCAGCACCGCCCTCCGGGGCGAGCATGGACCACTCGACCCCCAGGCTCTGGCCCGTGAGCCAGAGGTTGCCGGGCGCCAGGTCGATGACGAACCGGAAGCCGGTCACCTGCGCGGCCTCGGCCGGGGCCATGTCGGCACTGACCTCGGTCCACGTCCCGGGGACGGGGTCGAAGGCGGTCGACCCCGTGGTCTGGCCCGCGTGGTGCGGCTCGGTCGTCGCCCACACCGTGAGCTCGGCACCGGGGTGCGCTGCCGACGCCGCGTCGAGGACCGGCAGCCCGCCGTCCCACTGCGGGGTCCACGCGCTCCCGCGCGAGGCCGTCGTCAGCGGCGAGTAGTCACCCGGGGTCGGCAGCATGTCGACGATCTCGAGGCGAGGCGTCGGCGCGGAGGCCAGGCTGGTGACCTCGACCTTCCAGTCGATCGTCCCGCCCGCCAGCACCTCGGCCGAGCACGGGAAGCGGTACCAGGTCGCGTCGGCCCCGGGGCCCCGAGGGGCGCAGGTGGCGGAGGGGTCGACGGTGTGGACCGCTCCCCGACCCGTGCTCACCCACTTCTGCGACACGAAGGTGTCCGCACCACCCAGCGCGAGGGCGGCCGAGCTCCTGGTGCAGGTCTCCGTACCGGGGTCGTAGGTGGACGGCGCCGCGCACGAGGAGACCGAGTCCGGGTCGGTCGAGGCCCCCGAGACGGGGCGGCCGGTCGCGGTCACGGACGCCTCGTTGACGACCTGGATGGTCGACAGCTGCTCCGAGAGCCGCAGGCTCAGGTCGACGGTGACGGTCTGCCCCGGCGCGAGGCGCGCGTCCTGGGGCCAGGCGAAGGTCACCGTCCGGGCGTCGGTGTCGTGCGTGACCACCGGCAGCCCGAGCTCGTCAGGGCCCGGGGAGACCGCGACCGCCCAGGTCGAGGAGTCGACGAAGTCCAGGGACTCGTCCGCGGGCAGGTGGTCGACGACCACCAGACCCAGGACGTCGGCCCCCGTGGCAGCCGGGGCACCGTTCGCCACCGTGATCGTGTAGTCGACCATGTCCCCCGGGGCGTAGCCGCCCGAGGGAGCCGCCTGCTTGTCCATCGACAGCTCGGCACGGCCGGCCCGGACCTCGAGGGTGTCGGTGTGCTCGGTCCGCGTCCCGGAGGTCACGCCCGTCCGGTAGGCCTGACCTGTGACCACGTTGGTCACGCGGCCGGTGACGGTCTCCCCCGGGTTGGTCTCGGACTCGTCGGCCCAGTCAGCCGGCGCGGCCACGGCGCTGGGCAGGCCCCCGCTCAGCAGGGCAGCGCGCAGCCGACCCTCGAGGACCACGACACCCAGGTCGGTGCCCGGGCTCAGGATCAGCTCGCCGTCGGTGTCGACCATCGTCACGCGGACCGCGATGACGTCGGACCAGGCGGCACCGGCCGCGTCCTGCCCCAGGACGAGCTCCCCCGGACCCGACCGCACGTCCGCCTCGATCCAGTCCAGCGCCCCCGAGTACTCCCCGGCGGCCGTGACGGTGAGGTCCTCGTCCCGCAGGACGACCTCGAGACGCGCCTCCTCAGCCCCGCCCACCAGGGCGTCCAGGCGGGCGCCGGTCAGTCCCACCGCGTTGTAGAAGCGCGGATCGGCGTCGACCAGCTCGAGGCTCTCGGCGGCGCTGTTGCCGAAGCTCTGGACGTCGAGGCGCACCTCGAGGTCGTGGTCGGCGTCACGGTGCACGGTCGCGCGGTCGATGCTCTTCGTCACGAAGGCCTTCACCTCGGCGTCGGCGATCGTCAGGGTGTCCTGCGCCGTCGCGGAGGCCGGGTCCATGGCGCAGTCCGGCGTGGCGGTGGTGCCGTCGTCACCGTCGTTCTCGGCGACGCACACACGCTGGTCACGCACCTCGGCACGGACCTCGTTGTCGATGGCGAGCCCCGGCCCGGGCGCGACGTCGGTCGCTCGGTGCTCCGCGCGGAGCTGGGTCACGAGCTCGAGCCCCACCTGGGCCGTGAGCGACCGCGGGATGCGGCCCTCGTACTCGACGGTGATGCCGACGACGTCGGCGAGCTGCTCGGTCGACATCGCCAGGAGCTCGTCACGGGTGACCTGTCGGCTCACGACGTCGTCGGTCGCGGGGCCGTGCTCGTGCAGCTGCACCGTCAGCCCCGTCGCGCCGGGGACATCGCCCACGGGGGTGAGTCCCACGACGTCGGTCACGTCGAACCAGCCGAACGGCGCGTCCTCGGCGACGAGGTCCTCCAGGTCGGTGAAGGCCGGCTCGTGCAGGGTCAGGAGGTCGACCGGCACGGGGCTCGCGTTGCGGCCCGTCACGGTGAGGGGCGCCGTCGGCCACACCGGCGCGTCGGCGTCGACGGGCAACGGCAGCTCACGGACCTCGGAGTTGTCCGCCCCGCCCGAGGAGTTGTCCGCCGCGCGCCGCCAGTCCTTGGTGGTGGCGGCCGCGAGGACGGCCGGGGTGATGTCCACGGTCCGGTCCTCGACGTGACCGACCGGCCCGCCCAGGGGTGTCCCGTCCCCGGCGACCTCGGCGTCGTTGACGACCCTGCCGGGCTCCCCCGGGACGTTGTACTCGAGGGCGTCGTTGATCACCGTGCCGTCGGCCCGCGAGACGTCGCGCAGCGACACGGCGAGGACGATCCCCCGCGCGGGGTGGACCGAGGTCGCGACCTCGCCGGTCACCAGGCTCGGGGCGAGCGAGGCCCGCCAGTCCCCCTGTGCCTCGAGGGAGCCGACGACGGCGGCGCGCTCGACGTCGGAGAGCGGCGAGTACACGAGCCGGACCCCTCCGGCGACCTCCCGCTCTGCGGAGCTCAGGTCGAGCCGAGGCATCACGACCCAGTCGTTGCCGGGCCCTGCAGCTGCACCCGCGTACGGGACGGCGGCCGCCCCGACCGGCTTCCAGGTCGCATCAGTGGTGTCGAAGTACTCGACCGCGGTGATCTGGTCGAACACGAGGTACGGGTCGTAGGCCCCCGTCCCGGCGGCGGGCCCGGAGGTGATCCGTCCCACGGCGTCCAGGTCGAAGGTGTCCCAGAAGCTGCTGCTCGCCCCCGTGGCGGGGTCGCCCGCGGTGAGGTCGTTGCCGTCCGTCACCGTGACCGAGCCGTGGCCGGTCCCCTGGGTACCCCAGGTCAGCCGTGCCGTGAGCGCCCCACGGCTCCCCTCGGTCACGTCGCCCGCGATCCTCTTCACCAGGGCGGCGGGGCCGCCGGCGCCCGCGTCGTAGGCCTCGACCTCGTCGCAGGCCGGTCCGTCGCGGTCGGAGTACACCTGGCCGCCGTACTCGACCGAGCCGATGGCGTGCGCGCAGTTGACCAGCAGCTCACCGGGAGCAACCGCCGCGCCCGAGGTGGGCGTCGGACGCACCGCGAAGGTCACGAGGGCCTGCACACGGCTGGCGCCCTCAAAACCCGCGGCCCGACGGTGCTCGACCCGCAGCCCGGTCCACGCCGAGGTGTCGCCGAGGGCGACGACGGTGGTGTCCGTGTAGGTGCCGAGGACGCTCCAGTCGCCGTCCACGTCGCGGTAGTGGACGGTCGCCTCGTCTTCCGCCGCGACCGGCAGGTCGATCGAGGTCGGGGCCATGACGGCCCACCAGCGCGGGGAGGCGTCGGCGATCTCCTCGATGACCAGGGAGGTCGGGGCGGTGTTGCCCGGCACCGAGGTCGCCTGGAGCACGGCGAGCACGGACGAGCCCGGTGCGGTCGAGACGTACCCCTGGGGGATCCGCTTGGTGATCTCGGCGCCCACGCTCGGCGCCTCGACCCCGAGGTCGGCCCGCGAGACGGGACGGTTGCCGCTGTCCGGCGTGCGCGGCGCGACCCCGGAGACCTCGCCACCGATCGACGTCGTCGCGAGCACGTGGTTCGCGTACACGCCCGGCTCGGCGTCCGCGCCCGGGGTGAGCAGGTACGGGAGAGAGGCCCGCACGCCGGTCGGGATCGGGTCACCGCTGCGGTCGACGAAGGTTGCGGTCAGGCCGGTGACGGCCGCCCAGGAGCCGATGCTCTGGGGGGAGGTGAGCGCGCCGGGCCCCGGCAGCGGATCCCCCGGGACGAGGGTCACGGTCGCCGTGCCGGCCGCCGAGGTCACCGTGAGCTCGAGCTCCTCGGCATCGCTCGGCCAGACCAGGCCGGCGCCGTTCGGTCCCGACGCCGGGTCGCCGTCGACGAACCCGTCGCCGAACCCCGCGAACACGAGACCCGAGTCGGCGAACATGGCCCCGTCGAGGTCCCCGAGCCCGAGGGCCGGCGGGTTGGCGTCGAGGTCACCCTGCGCGGGGCGCTCGACCAGGCGGAGGGAGTCGACCCCCTGCCGGGTCCAGTTGGTCCCCGTGATGGTCGCGACGGCGTACGAGCCGACAGGGACCTCGGTCAGGGCTTCCCCCGACCCCGGCGCCGTGTACTCCTTCGTCGAGCTCGCGTACGGGCGCGGGTCCAGGACCTCGGTCACGGCGGTGTCCTGCGAGGTGCCCGGGACCTCCCCGGCGATCCCGGAGGTGGCCACGGTCCGCGCCGTGTTCTCGAGCCGCAGCACCCCGAAGCTGTCGGCGGGGCCGCCGCCGGAGTCGAAGTCCACGGTGCCGTGACGGGCGAGCACGGCCCCGTCGTCGTCCCCCCACTGCTCGGTGGTCAGCTCCAGCCCCGCCGTGGCCCCGGTGGCGATGGAGGCACCCGCTGCCGCGGTGAAGACGGCGCGCAGCCCGGTCACGTCCCGCGGTGAGACCAGGGCGGCGAGCCACGCGTTCGCCTCGCCCTGGCCGGCCAGGGCGGGCGAGGTCACCTGCTCGACGCCGTCGGCCCAGGTGGTCAGGACCAGGGATGCGGCGCCGTCGGGCCACTCGGTGATCTCGGCCCCGGAGAGCGCGACGATGTTGAAGGCCTCGGCACCGGCGGGCACCGCGGTCGGGTCGGCCGGCTCGGTGATCGTCAGCGTCCGCGTCGGCTCGCCCGTGTTCGTCCCGAGGATCGATGCCGTGTTGGTCGTGCTCACCCCCTGGCCCGACAGCCAGGAGCCCTGGCCCCAGGACTTCGCCGTCTCCGTCGAGAGCACGGGCACGAACGTCGTCGTCACGGCGATGCCCGCCACGGGGCCGCTGCCGCTCTCGTCCTCAGGGGTCACGACCAGGGTCCCGGTCTGCTCCCCCCCGCCCACCGGCGGGTGGACCACGGCGCGCAGCAGGAGGTTGCCGGTCGTGCCGCTCACCAGACCCGTGGTGCCCGCGACCTCGTCGGCGAACTGGATGCGGATCGCGGCGACGTCGGCCAGGACGCCACTGCCGCTCGGGACCTCCACGCCCCCCGCGTCGAGGTGGGTCACTGTGTAGGCCCCCGGGGACGAGGCGCTCGGCGTGAGCCACGCGTCCAGGACGAGGTCCTCGAGGCCGAGGGTGAAGGCCGCGTCCAAGCACCCGTCGGCGCTGTCCGCGGGGCAGGTGTACGAGAGCGCGAACTGCTGCGCGTCCTGGGCACGGTCGCTGTCGAGGACGTAGACGCCGTCCTCGCCGGTGAGCCCGTCGGCGGGGATCATGCCGCTCGCCGTGAGCTGCAGCCGGGCCGCCGGGTCCGCGGCCGCGGGGGCCGCGACACCTACCGTCGCCAGGCCCATCGTCACCACGGCGACGAGGAGGGCGGCGAGTCCGCGGGTGGTCCGACGCCTCGCGTCGCGTCGGGCACGGGAGAACGGCAGCAGAGCAGCGCGGGTCATCGTCACGTCCATCAGGAGTCGGGGTCACAGCCAGGGCCCCGACCGACGGCCGGGTGCTCCTCGTGACTCCTCGTCGCGCCCCGGGGACAGCACGAGATGAAAGCCGAGGTGAACCGGTGGGAGGGCGCCAGGACGCCGCGCCCGAGCCGTCCTCGGACCGGGCGGTGCGCGCCCCGGGGCAGGTCAGGTCAGGACGCGTCGGAGGTGAGGGAGAACCCGTGGGCGAGGGCCGCTGCGAGGGTCTCGGACCGCGTCCTCGTGCCGAGCTTGCGGTAGATGCTGCGCACCTGCGTCTTGACGGTGTTGATCGACACCACCAGGGTGCGTGCGATCTCCTGGTGGGAGGCGGTGCGGGCGAGCTCGATCAGGACCAGCCGCTCGCGCTCGCTCAGCTGGACCACCACGAGGTCCGGCACGGCGTCGGGGGCCCGTGTCACCCACTCAGGGAGCGGGACGTCCCGGGCTGCTCGGGCCAGCGCGAGGACGTCAGCCCGGGGACCCGTGGCCACTCCCCGCCAGCACTCGTCCCGGCGGGCCCTTCCCACGGCGTCGGCGAAATGCTCTCCGCCCGCCATGGGGTCCAGACGACGTTCGGCCACGGCGAGGGCGACCAGCAGGTCGACCCGGCGGAACCCGTGGGCCTCGTGGGCGACCAGTCCGGCGGCTGCCTCGATCTTGGCGGTCTCGGGGTCGCCCAGAGCCAGCGCGAGGCGCGCGCGCGCGGCCTTGAGGAGGTAGCCCTCCCCCGCCCCCTCGAGGAGTTCACGGGCGTGGGCCGACCGACCCAGCCGAAGGTCGAGGTCGACGGCCACCGACGTCAGCAGAGCGTGGGCCAGAGAGCCCACCTGGGCGGTCTCGGGTTCAGCCAAGGCGTGGCTCGCCAGCTCGGCCGCGGCCTCGCGGGGGCGCGAGCCGCAGACCGCGAGGTGCGCGCGGACGTAGGCCTCGACGATCCAGCCGGGGTGCGCCCCCTCCAGGGACGTGAAGCGCGCCAGCGCCGCATCCGCCTCGGCCAGCTCCCCTGCCTCGCTCGCCAGGAGCGCCTCGACCAGAGGGTCCCACTCCTCGACGAACTGCCGCAGGAACCCCTCCGCCCGGGGCAGGGCGGACGCCCGGTCGAGCCACCGCCGCGCACGAGCCCGGTCGCCGTGGAGGGCATGGATCAGCGCGGCGTTCGTCGCGCCGTTGCGGGCCACGTAGGAGGTGTCCGTGGAATGGCCGGTCCAGTACCCCTCCTGGAAGTCACGCACCGCCTGGGTGAGGTCCCCCGCGAGCAGGCTCACCAGGCCCCACTGGACGTAGAGCAAGGACCGCAGGTCCGGGGCGAGCGCGACCCACCCCTCGGGCTCGTCGCGCGCGAGGGCTCGCTGCTGGTCGACGACGGGGACCGCGAGCAGGGGCTGGCGCGCGGAACGGAGCGCGACGAGGAGGGTCACGCCCTCGGTCAGCACGTCTTGCATGGGCCGGTCGACCAGTCCGGCCCGGAGCGTGCCCGCGAAGGCCTCGGCGCCGACCGCGTCGGAGGGGAACTCGACGAGCAGGGTGCGGACGAGGGAGATCGAGGGGCTCGCCAGGAGGAGGTCCTCAGGTACCGCACCGATCCAGGCCGCCAGGCGGTCGCCGTGGTGCACCGCGAGGCTCGGCCAGTGCTGGTCGAGCACGGCCACCATCGTCTCGTGGTCCTCGGCCAGCCACGCGGCCTCCGCTGCTGCGTCCGGCATGCCCTGCTCCATGTACCACCTCGCGGACCACCGCAGCAGAGCGGCCTCCTCCGCACCAAGGGCGGCGTCCCCTCTCGCCCCCTGGAGGGCGTCCCGAATCCCGGGGGCCTGCGCGAGAGGGCTGTCCGGGTCCGAGCCGACCGCGACGCACAGGCCGGAGTCGACCAGCTGGCCGACCACGTCGATCCCCTCGTCGAGGTCAGCATCGGCCGCCAGGGCGTTCACGATCCCACGGGGCAGCCGTGGGAGGAGCGCGAGCTGCGCCGCCAACCTCCGCAGCGCGTCAGGGTGGAGCCTGCCGAGCACGTACCGCACGAAGTCCCTCGCCGCGGTCCCCCTGGGGTCCCGTGCCAGCGCAGCCGTCGGCCCGGCCCACCCGTCGTACGTGCGACGGATCTCCTCGGCCTCCGCGTGACCCGCGGCGTGCGCAGCAGCATCGCGGTCGACCCCTGGCTCGCCCAGCACCGCTCGTGCCGTGACCTGCCCGCTGGCCGGGCCCTCGAGCAGGGCGAGCACCTCCTCCGTGGTGAGGGCGAGGTCGGGGGCTGTGAGCACGGTGGCGGCGTGCTCGACCCGACCGAGCATCTCGACCGGGCGCAGCAGCTCGGTCGAGACGAGCACACGCGTGCTCGGGGACTGGCGCAGCAACGCCATGAGGTCTCTGTCGACCGTGTCGTCGGCGAGCAGCTCGGCGCGTTCCACCACGAGCACGGACGGGCCGGTCAGGCCCGCGAGCGCGCCGAGGGCCTGCCGAGCGACACCACGCCCGCGGTCGTCCTCGACCCCCAGCCGGGACAGGACCTCCGCCCACACGTCAGCCGCGTCGCAGTGCCTCGGGTCGACCTCGACCCGGAAGACCTGACGACCGCGCGACCGGCACGCTGCTACCCACTGGTCGACCAGGACCCTCTTGCCGGTGCCCCTCGGTCCCCGGAGCACGGTGAGCCGGGAGCCGCCGTCGATGTGTGCGACGAGCCGGGTCCGCTCGATCAAGCCGTCGCCCTGCCCGACCTCGCGCGGCACGGCACCTCCTCATGGGTCCTGGCTGCCGCGGCAGACCGGTGCGCTGCTAGGGCTCCCACGGCGCGATGGTCACGCCGAGAGCGGCGAGCCGCTCGGCGCCCCCGTCCGGCGCGGTGAGGACCCACACCCCGTCGGGCCCGATGGCCACGGTGTGCTCCCAGTGGGCGGCGCGCTGCCCGTCCATGGTGACGACCGTCCAGTCGTCCTCGAGCACCTGGGTGGTCCGGGAGCCGCGGGTCAGCATCGGCTCGACCGCCACGCAGAGGCCGGCGCGAAGACGGGGACCCTTGTCGCGGGTCCGGTAGTTGAGCACCTCGGGGGGTTGGTGCATGGCGCTGCCGATCCCGTGGCCGACGTACTCCTGGACGATCCCGTAGCTCGTGCCCGAGGCAGCAACCACGTCCTCGACGGCGTCGCCCACGCCGCCGAGCCGGTCGCCCTTGGCCAGGGCCGCGATCCCAGCCCACATGGCCTGCTCGGTGGCGTCGCTCAGGGCGAGGTCGTCCGGGTCGGCGTCGGGCAGCACGGTCGTGAAGGCAGCGTCACCGTGCCAGCCGTCCACGACCGCGCCGCAGTCGACCGAGACCACGTCGCCCGCCTCGAGCACCCGCGGCCCGGGGATGCCGTGCACGATCTCGTCGTTCACCGAGACGCAGATCGACGCGGGGTAGCCGTGGTAGCCGAGGAAGGAGGACGTCGCGCCGGCCTGGGCGAGCGTCGCCGCGGCTACTGCGTCGAGGTCGGCCGTCGTCGCACCGGGGCGCATCGCCTCGCGGACGGTCCGGTGGATGTCAGCCACGACGAGCCCCGCGCGGCGCATCGTCTGCACCTGCTCGGCGGTCTTGTACTCGATCTTCTCGCGTCCGAACATCGGGGGGAGTCCTCAGACCGCAGCAGTGATCGCGGCGACCACGCGGGCCGTCACCTCGTCGATCGTGCCGATCCCGTCGACGCGGACGAGAAGTCCGCGCTCGGCGTAGGCCGACGTGAGCGGGGCGGTCTGCTCGGCGTAGATGTCCAGGCGCCTGGCGATCGCCTCCGCGGTGTCGTCCTCACGCCCCTCGGTCTCCGCGCGCTGGCGCAGCCGGGCGAGCAGCTCGGACCGGTCAGCGGTCAGCTCGACGACCCGGTCCAGGGCCGCCCCGAGGCCGGTGAGGATCTCGTCGAGCTCGACCACCTGCGCGGCGTTGCGCGGATACCCGTCGAGGATGAAGCCACCAGCCGCGTCGGCCTGGGCGAGCCGGTCCCGCACCATCGCGTTGGTGACCTCGTCGGGCACGAGGTCACCCTTGGCGGTGTATGACTGGGCCAGCACACCGAGCTCGGTGCCACCCTTGATGTTGGCGCGGAAGATGTCACCGGTCGAGATGGCCGGGACGTCCAACCGCTCGGCGAGCCGCTGCGCCTGCGTCCCCTTGCCGGCCCCCTGCGGGCCCATGATCACCAGACGTGAGGTCACCGCAGGAACCCTTCGTAGTGCCGCTGCTGCAGCTGCGACTCGATCTGCTTGACGGTCTCGAGGCCCACACCCACGACGATGAGGATGGATGCCCCGCCGAACGGGATGTTGGCGCCGACCCCGAGCCAGATGAACACGAGCAGCGGGATGAGGGCGACGAAGGCGAGGTAGACCGACCCGGGCGCGGTGATGCGAGAGATCACGTAGTCGAGGTACTCGGCCGTCGGCCGTCCTGCCCGGATGCCCGGGATGAAGCCGCCGTACTTCTTCATGTTGTCCGCGACCTCGTCAGGGTTGAACGTGATCGCCGTGTAGAAGTACGCGAAGAAGATGATGAGGACGAGGTAGAGCGCGATGTGCAGCGGGGCCTCGGGCGCAGCGACGTACGTCGAGAGCCAGATCACCCACCCTGCGGTCTGGTCGCCGAACTGGGCCGCGAGGCCCGGGATCGCGAGCAACGAGGAGGCGAAGATGACCGGGATGATGCCCGCCATGTTGATCTTGATCGGGATGTAGGTGCTCGAGCCGCCGTACATCTTCCGCCCGACCATCCGCTTGGCGTACTGCACGGGGATGCGTCGCTGGGACTGCTCGACGAAGACCACGAGGGCGATGACGAGCAGGATCACGAGCATCACGATGACGAAGTTCGTCAGGCCGTTCTCGCCACCGGCGATCGACCACATCGCACCGGGGAAGGTCGCCGCGATCGAGGTGAAGATCAGGAGCGACATGCCGTTGCCGATGCCGCGCTCGCTGATGAGCTCCCCGAGCCACATGATCAGCGCGGTGCCGGCAGTCATCGTGATGACCATGAGCACGATCGTCGCTACCGAGTCGTCCGGGATGAGCGGCACCGGGCACTCGGGGAAGAGAAGGTTGTTGCGAGCCACCGTGATGACGGTGGTCGACTGCAGGATCGCCAGCCCGATCGTCATGTACCGGGTGTACTGGGTGAGCTGGGCCGTGCCCTGCTGGCCCTCCTTGTGGAGGGCCTCGAAACGCGGGATGACCACGCGCAGCAGCTGGGTGATGATGCTCGCCGTGATGTAGGGCATGATCCCCAGCGCGAACACCGAGAGCTGGAGCAGCGCGCCACCGCTGAACAGGTTCACCAGACCGAGCAGGTCGTTGGTGCCGTCCATCGACGCGACGCACTGCTGCACGTTGCCGTAGTCCACGCCCGGGGTCGGGATGAAGGAACCCACCCGGAAGATCACCATGATGGAGATCGTGAACAGCAGCTTGCGCCGCAGGTCGGGCGTCCGGAACGCCCGCACGAATGCGCTGAGCACTAGTCCTCCTGCTCCGCCCGAGAGCGGTGTGTCGTCATGCCGGTGCCCCGGCGTACGGGTTGATCACCCGCGGGAGGCCGCATGGAACCCTAACCGACTTCCGACCGGGGACGGCACAGGGGCCGGGTCGCGCGTCGCGTCCCGGCCCCTGGTCCATCTCAGTCCTGGTCGACGGACCCGCCAGCGGCGAGGATCTTCTCCTTGGCCGAGGCCGAGACCGCCTGCACCTGGACGTTGAGCTTGACGCTCACGTCACCGCTGCCGAGGACCTTCACCGGCGAGCCCTTGCGGACCGCGCCCTTCGCCACCAGGTCATCGACGGTGACGTCGCCACCCTGGGGGTACAGCGAGGCCAGGCTGTCCAGGTTGACCACCTGGTACTCGACCCGGAACGGGTTCCTGAAGCCGCGGAGCTTGGGCAGCCGCATGTGCAGCGGCATCTGCCCACCCTCGAACCGCTCGGGCACCTGGTAGCGGGCCTTGGTGCCCTTGGTGCCTCGACCGGCGGTCTTGCCCTTGGACGCCTCACCACGACCCACGCGGGTCTTGGCGGTCTTCGCGCCGGGCGCAGGCCGCAAGTGGTGCAGCTTGAGCGTGCCGCCCGCGCCCTCGGTGGTCGACGACCCCTTGGTCGCCGACGCCTTCGAGGCCGACGACTTCGAGGCCGACGACTTGGGCGCGGTTGCCTTGGCCGCAGACGTGCTCGGCTTCTCGGCCGAACTCTCGGTCTTGGCCTTGCTGGCCGTACCGGCGGACTTCGCGGTGCTGCTCTTGGCCTTCGCGGGCTTGTCGGCCGCCGCGGTCTTGGCGGCGCCCGTCTTGCTCGCAGGCTTCTTGGTGGGGGCCGCGGCCGAGGTGTCCTCGGACGGGTCCTTGGTGCTGTCTGCCATGGTCAGTCGACCTCCTCAACGGTGACGAGGTGCGCCACCGTCACGACCATGCCGCGGATCTCAGGACGGTCCTCCTTGACGACGACGTCGCCGATGCGCTTGAGGCCGAGGGTCCGCAGCGTGTCGCGCTGGTTCTGCTTGCCGCCGATGGCGGACTTGGTCTGGGTCACCTTGAGACGGGCCATCACGCACCTGCCTTCGCAGCGACGCCCTTGGCACGGGCACGCAGCATCGAGGCCGGCGTGACGTGCTCGAGGGGCAGTCCACGGCGAGCGGCCACGGCCTCGGGCTCCTCGAGCCCACGCAGAGCAGCCACCGTGGCGTGCACGATGTTGATCGCGTTGGTCGAGCCCATCGACTTCGAGAGCACGTCGTGGATCCCGGCGCACTCCAGGACGGCGCGCACCGGCCCGCCGGCGATCACACCGGTACCTGGGGAGGCGGGCCGCAGGAAGACGACTCCGGCCGCTGCTTCACCCGTGATGGGGTGCGGGATCGTGCCCTGGATGCGGGGGACGCGGAAGAAGCTCTTCTTCGCCTCCTCGACACCCTTCGCGATCGCGGCGGGCACCTCCTTGGCCTTGCCGTAGCCGACACCGACGGTGCCGTCGCCGTCGCCCACGACGACGAGCGCCGTGAAGCTGAACCGACGTCCGCCCTTGACGACCTTCGAGACGCGGTTGATGGTCACCACGCGCTCGAGGAAGGCGCTCTTGTCGGGCGCGTCGCCGCGGCGACCGCCGCCGTCCCGACGACCGCCATCGCGGCCGCCGCCGGCCTGACCGCCGGTGTTGCTGCGCTGAGGTGCAGCCATCAGTGAATCCTCTTCTTCCGAACGGGAGTGGTGGTCGTCGTCACAGGGACAGCCCGCCCTCGCGGGCGCCGTCGGCGACCGCTGCGACCCGGCCGTGGTACTTGTTACCCCCACGGTCGAAGACGACGGCCTCGACACCGGCGGCCTTGGCACGCTCGGCGATCAGCTCGCCCACGCGCTTGGCCTTGGCGACCTTGTCGGCGTCCGACGCACGCAGGTCGACCTCGAGGGTCGACGCCGAGGCGACCGTGCGGCCGACCGAGTCGTCGACGACCTGGGCGACCATGTGCCGGCTGGACCGGCTGACGACCAGGCGGGGACGCTGCGGGGTGCCTGAGACCTTCTTGCGCAGTCGCAGGTGACGGCGGGCGCGGGCAACTGCCTTGCCCTTGCCACGAATGGTGAGTGCCACGTTACTTACCAGCCTTTCCGGCCTTGCGGCGGACGACCTCGCCGGCGTAGCGCACGCCCTTGCCCTTGTAAGGCTCGGGCTTGCGGATCTTGCGGATGTTCGCAGCGACCTCGCCGACCTGCTGCTTGTCGATGCCGCTCACAGAGAAACGAGTGGGCGACTCGACAGCGAAGGTGATGCCCTGCGGGGCGTGCACGACGACCGGGTGGCTGAAGCCGAGGGCGAACTCGAGGTCCGAGCCCTTGGCTGCCACGCGGTAGCCCGTACCGACGATCTCGAGCTTCTTCTCGTAGCCGGCGGTGACGCCGGTGACGAGGTTGGCGAGCAGCGTCCGGGTGAGACCGTGCAGCGATCGCGATGCACGCTCGTCGTCGGGGCGGGCAACCACGAGGGTGCCGTCCTCCTGCACGACCGTGATCGGTGCCGGGATGGTGTGGGACAGCTGTCCCTTGGGGCCCTTGACGGTCACCGCGGCGCCGTCGATGGTGACGTCCACGCCGGTCGGGACCGGGACGGGGACCTTGCCAATTCGAGACATGGTTCTCTCCTCTCGGTCTCGGGCTACCAGACGTAGGCGAGGACTTCCCCACCTACGCCCTTCGTGGCGGCCTGCTTGTCGGTCAGGAGACCAGAGGACGTGGACAGGATCGCCACGCCGAGGCCGCCCAGAACACGGGGCAGGTTGGTCGACTTCGCGTACACGCGCAGGCCCGGCTTGGACACGCGGCGCACACCCGCGAGCGAGCGCTCGCGGTTCGGGCCGAACTTGAGCTGGATGGTGAGGTACTTGCCCACCGGCGCGTCCTCGACGCTCCAGCTCGCGATGTAGCCCTCGGCCTGGAGGATCTCAGCGATGTGAGACTTCAGCTTCGAGAACGGCATCGTCACGGAGTCGTGGTACGCGGAGTTCGCGTTACGCAGACGGGTCAGCATGTCTGCGATCGGGTCGGTCATCGTCATCGGGCTTGTGCCCTTCCTCGCCGGGGTATCCCCGCGCTAGTGCGCAAGGGGACCTGCGACGTAGTTGTTACCAGCTGCTCTTGGTGACGCCGGGAAGCTCACCACGGTGCGCCATCTGGCGCAGGCAGATCCGGCAGAGGCCGAACTTGCGGTAGACCGAGTGCGGCCGGCCGCACTTCTGGCACCGGGTGTAGGCGCGCACGCTGAACTTGGGCTTGCGCGCCGCCTTCTTGATGAGGGCAGTCTTCGCCATGTCAGTTCTCCTTGAACGGGAAGCCCAGACGGCGGAGCAGCGAACGGCCCTCGTCGTCGGTGGTCGCGGTCGTCACGATCGTGATGTCCATACCACGCACCCGGTCGGTCTTGTCGGGGTCGATCTCGTGGAACATCACCTGCTCGGTCAGGCCGAAGGTGTAGTTGCCGTGACCGTCGAACTGCTTGGGCGACAGACCACGGAAGTCACGGATGCGGGGAAGTGCCAGCGACACCAGTCGGTCCCCGAACTCCCACATCCGGTCTCCGCGCAACGTGACGTGCGCACCGATGGGCATGCCTTCACGGAGCTTGAACTGGGCGATCGACTTGCGGGCCTTGGTGACCTGGGGCTTCTGCCCCGTGATCGCGGTGAGGTCGCGGATGGCGCCCTCGATCAGCTTGGAGTCCTTGGCGGCGTCCCCGACACCCATGTTCACGACGATCTTCGTGAGACGGGCGACCTGGTTGATGTTCTCGTGGCCGAACTCCTCACGCAGTCCGGGGAGGATCTCCTCGGCGTAGCGCGTCTTGAGGCGCGGCGCGACCTTGGTCTCAGTCGTGGTGCTCATCAGATGTCCTTACCGGAGCGCTTGGCCACCCGGACACGCACCGTGCGGGTCCGGCCGTCGCGCTCGATCTCCTCGGTGCGGTACCCGACCCGGGTGCCCTTCTTGGTCTCCGGGTCGACCAGCATGACGTTGCTGACGTGGATGGCGGCCTCGACGGTCTCGATGCCACCCGTCCGCGTCCCGCGGCTCGACTGACCCGCCTTGACGTGCTTGGTCACGCGCTGGACGCCCTCGACCACGATGCGGTCGGTCTCCGAGAAGACCTCCAGCACGCGGCCCTGCTTGCCCTTGTCGCGGCCCGAGATGACGACGACGAGGTCGCCCTTCTTGATCTTTGCCATGGTCAGAGCACCTCCGGCGCCAGCGAGATGATCTTCATGAACTTCTTGTCGCGCAGCTCGCGGCCCACCGGACCGAAGATGCGGGTCCCGCGAGGCTCGCCGTCGCCCTTGAGGATCACGGCGGCGTTCTCGTCGAACTTGATGTACGAACCGTCGGGCCGACGGCGCTCCTTGGTGGTGCGCACGATCACGGCCTTGACGACGTCGCCCCGCTTGACGTTGCCGCCGGGGATGGCGTCCTTGACGGTCGCGACGATGACGTCGCCGATACCGGCGTAGCGACGGCCAGATCCGCCGAGAACACGGATGCAGAGAATCTGCTTCGCTCCCGTGTTGTCGGCGACCTTGAGTCGCGACTCCTGCTGGATCATCTACCTACTCCTGTCGTCTGCTGGTTCTCGCTGCGCTCATCGCTGCGAGCCTGGCCGAACGGATCGCTGTGGTCGAGCTGCGGACCGGTCGTGGCGCGAGGCCCGATCGGTCGGACTACTTGGCCTTCTCGAGGATCTCCACCACACGCCAGCGCTTGGTCGCCGACAGCGGACGGGTCTCCATGATGAGGACGAGGTCGCCCGCTCCGGCCGCGTTGGCCTCGTCGTGCGCCTTGACCTTGCTCGTGCGTCGCATGACCTTGCCGTAGAGCGGGTGCTTGACCCGGTCCTCGACCTCGACCACGACGGTCTTGTCCATCTTGTCGCTGACCACGTAGCCGCGCCGCGTCTTGCGGTACGGCCGGTGCTCGGCCACCGGCGCCGCGGCGTCGGTCTTGTTCGTGTCGGTGCTCATCTATGACCTCTCGCTCACTCAGCGCTAGCGCTGGGTGCGGTACGGATGCCGAGCTCGCGCTCGCGCAGGATCGTGTAGATCCGCGCGATGTCGCGACGAACGGCCTTGAGGCGCCCGTGGCTCTCGAGCTGGCCCGTAGCAGACTGGAAGCGGAGGTTGAAAAGCTCCTCCTTGGCCTTCTTCAGCTCGGCGACGAGCGCGTCGTCGTCCATGCCGTCGAGCTCGACCGGAGCAAGCTCCTTGGAACCGATAGCCATCAGCTGCCACCACCCTCGCGGACCACGAAACGGGTCTTCATCGGGAGCTTGTGCATCGCACGACGCATGGCCTCACGGGCCAGGGGCTCGGGGACACCCGCGAGCTCGAAGAGCACGCGACCCGGCTTGACGTTGGCGATCCACCACTCGGGGGAACCCTTACCCGACCCCATACGGGTCTCCGCCGGCTTCTTGGTCAGCGGACGGTCGGGGTAGATGTTGATCCAGACCTTGCCACCACGCTTGATGTGGCGGGTCATGGCGATACGAGCAGCCTCGATCTGGCGGTTGGTGACGTAGGCAGGCTCGATGGCCTGGATGCCGTAGTCGCCGAAGGCGATCGTGGTGCCACCCTTGGCCGCGCCGGAGCGCGAGGGGTGGTGCTGCTTGCGGTGCTTGAGCCTGCGCGGGATCAGCATGCTCAGGCCTCCGTTCCGGACTCGGTCGCCTTCTCGGCGGGCGCGGCTGCAGGAGCCTCGGTCGCCGCGGCAGGCTGCGCGGGGGCGTCGGTCCGCTCGGGACGACGCGCGCCCCCACGGGCCGGGCGGTCACCA
>NZ_JALPKN010000170.1 GCF_023630195.1 Actinotalea sp. C106
CTTTCCGGGGGCGGCCGCCCGGGCGGGGTGGCCCGGGGGGGGGGCGGTCGCGGGTGGTCAGTCGCGGGCGAGCAGGTCCCCGTCCTGCTCGAGCCGCTCGAGGACCGTGCTGGGGTCGAGCTGCGCGAGTCCGGGGCCGAGCTCCTCCCAGCGGCGCGGCGCGGCGACCTGAGGGCGCTCGCGCCCGCGCAGGGAGTACGGGGTCACGGTCGTCTTGGCGGGGTGGTTCTGGGACCAGTCGAGGAGCACCTTGCCGGGCCGCAGCGCGCGCTTCATCGAGGCCACGACCAGCCCCGGGTGGTCCTCGGCGAGGCCCAGCGCGAGCTCGTGGGCCTGCTCGCGGACCTGCATCGCGGTGCGCCGTCCGTCGAGGGGGGCGTAGAGCTGGAGACCCTTGCTGCCGCTGGTGACGGGGACGACGTCGTCCAGCCCCGCATCCCCCAGCCGCTCGGCCACGAGGTGGGCCACCTCGGCGCACTCCTCGAGGCCCGCACCCTCGCCCGGGTCGAGGTCGACCACCAGCCGGTCAGGGGCCCGTACCCCGCCCCGGGGCCCGACCCGCCACTGCGGGGTGTGCAGCTCGATCGCACCGGCGTTCGCGGCCCACACCAGGGAGGGGAGGTCGTCCAGGACGGGCAGGTCCACGACCGTGCCCTCGTCCTGCGATCCCGGGCTGGCGCGCAGCTCGTGGTGCCGGAGCCACTCGGGCGCGCCCCGCGGGGTGTTCTTCTCGAAGAACCGCTCGCCGTCGACGCCCTCGGGGAAGCGGATGCGCGTGACCGGCCGGTCGCGCAGCTGGCCGAGGATGGCCGGGGCGACCTGCGTGTAGTAGTGGATCATCTCAGCCTTGGTGAACCCCGTCGCCGGGAACAGCACCCGGTCCAGGTGGGTCAGCCTGACGCGCCTGCCCTCCACCTCGACCCACTGCGGCTGGTCGCCCATCGGTCCTCCCGCGCCTCGTGTCGTCGTCGTGCTGTATCGGTTCGCCGAGCCCGACCTGCGTTCTCGGGTAGCGGACCAGGGGGGTGCGGGTCCATCCTGCCCAGGAAGGTGCTGACCGGCACCCCGGCCCTGGTGCGCCCCTCGGGCGTCGGGTCACGGGGCCGGAGGTCTCGCCGGGGGACCCTGCACCGGAGGAGGAGGGGCGAGATGCGCGCGATCTGGAAGGGTGCCGTGGCCTTCGGGCTCGTCAACGTGCCGGTCAAGCTCTACGCCGCGACCGGCGAGCACAGCGTGTCCCTGCACCAGGTGCACCGCGAGGACGGCGGGCGCATCCGGTACCGCAAGGTGTGCAGCGTCGACGGCGAGGAGGTCCGGCCCGACGACATCGTCAAGGGCTACGAGACCGACGACGGCCAGATGGTGGTGCTCACCGACGAGGACCTCGACGAGCTGCCGCTGACCACCGAGCGGGAGATCGCCGTCGAGGAGTTCGTCCCGGCGGACCAGGTCGATCCGATCATGCTCGCCAAGACGTACTACCTCGAGCCGGACAAGACCGCGGCCAAGCCCTACGCGTTGCTGCGCGAGGCCCTGCGCCAGACCGACCGGATGGCCGTGGTGAAGGTCGCGCTGCGTCAGCGCGAGTCGATGGCCGTGCTGCGGGTGCGTGACGACGTCATCTGCCTGCAGACCCTGCTGTGGCCGGACGAGGTGCGCGAGGCTGACTTCCCGGTCCTCGACGCCGACGTCAAGCTGCGGCCCCAGGAGCTCACCATGGCCTCCTCGCTGGTCGAGTCCCTCGCGGCGGACTTCGACCCCTCGGAGTTCGAGGACAGCTACCGCGTCGCCCTCGAGCAGCTGATCGAGGCCAAGGTGAGCTCGGGCACGACCGTCGCGCCCGAGAAGGCCGAGGAGGAGGAGGGCTCGGGGGGTGCCGAGGTGGTCGACCTGCTCTCGGCCCTGCAGCGCAGCGTCGAGAAGGCCCGCGGGACGCGGGGCGGAGCTGCCTCCTCCGGCGGGAAGGGCCCCGCGAGCGGTGGCGGTGCCTCGACGAGCACCACCACGAAGGGGGGCGCCGCGAAGAAGAGCCCCGCCACCAAGAGCCCCGCCACCAAGGCGGCTGCCGCGAAGTCCGGCAGCGAGAAGCCCAGCACGACGAAGACGACCACCAGGGCCAAGAAGACCACCCCGCGCAAGGCCTCCTGACCCGTGGCGCCCCAGCTCGATCAGGACGAGGTCGGCCAGGACGAGGTGGTCGCGGCCCTGCACCGTGTGGCCTTCCTCCTGGAGCGCGAGCAGGCATCCTCGTACCGGTGCGCCGCCTACCGTGGTGCGGGGGACCGGTTGCGCGAGCTCGACGAGGCGGACTGGGACCAGCATCGCCGCGCGGACAGCTGGCAGCAGATCTCGGGGGTCGGGGCCAGGACGGCGGACGCGGTCCGCGAGGTGCTCGCGGGGTCTACCCCCGACGTCCTCGCCGAGCTCGAGGCCGACCTTGCGGAGCGCGAGGGTCGGAGCACGGCGGCGGGCCGTCGCCTGCGCGAGGCGATCTGCGGTGACCTGCACTCCCACACCGAGGCGAGCGACGGCAGCGCTGCGCTCGAGGACATGGCGCTGGCCGCTGTCCAGATCGGCCACGAGTACCTGGCCGTGACTGACCACTCGCCTCGGCTGACGGTGGCCCACGGGCTCACCCCGGCCCGCCTGCGCCGGCAGATGGCGCGGATCTCCCGGGCCAACGAGGTGCTCGCGCCGTTCCGGCTGCTGCGCGGCATCGAGGTGGACGTGCTCGACGACGGTGGGTTGGACCAGGAGCCGGCCCTGCTCGACGAGCTCGACGTGGTGGTCGCCTCGGTGCACTCGAAGCTGAGGATGGACCGTGCGGCGATGACCCGGCGCATGCTCGCCGCCGTACGAGGCCCCTCGATCGACGTGCTCGGGCACTGCACCGGCCGTCGCGTGCTGGGGCGGGAGCGCCCGCCGAGCGACTTCGACGCGCGGGCTGTCTTCGAGGCCTGCGCCGAGCACGAGGTGGCTGTCGAGGTCAACAGCAGGCCGGACCGTCAGGACCCGCCCGAGGATCTCATCGCGATCGCCGCCGAGGTCGGGTGCCTGTTCACCGTGGACTCCGACGCCCACGCCCCGGGCCAGCTCGACTGGCTCGTCGACGGGTGCGACCGTCTCGCCGCGCACGGGGTCGAGCCCGACCGGGTGGTGACCACCTGGCCGGTCGAGCGCCTGCTCGCGTGGACGGGGCGGCGCTGACCTCGGCCAGGTGTCCCTGACCCGTGGCGGTCAGCCCGGCGGGAGCCCCGTCGCGGCCCCGAGGACCACGTGCTCGACGCGAGGCGGGACGCGCAGGAGCGGCGCCTTGCGCGTGTGGAACTCCTGCACGTGCGGGGCGTCCTCGTGGGCCTGGAGGGCGGCGTCGTCGGCGTAGACCTCGTAGAAGACCCGGGCGAGCGGCTCGTCGACCATCGACTGGGTCGCGTAGACGAGGGTGCCCGGCTCGTGGGCGGTGATCGCGTCGACCACACCGGTGGTGAGCTCGTCGAACCGACGGGCGGCGGTCTGGTCGACGAGATCGAAGCGGACGACGATGCCGATCATGTGGTGCTCTCCTTCGTGGTGAGGGTCAACCGGGCTCGCCCCGCCTCTTGCGTCTGAGGATCACGAGGATGTCGACCGCCGCGACGACGGCCAGCACGATCAGCAGGATCAGCATGCCTCGCAGGTCGGGGGCGCCGGCGGCCAGGACGGCGCCGACGATGCACGCCACGAGGCCGAAGCTCGCCAGGACGAGGCGCAGGGTCAGCGCGCTGTGGGCGGGTGGAGCACCGCCGAGGCCGGCGGTCGGGTCGTGGTGGTCCGGACGGCCCGCGGCGTGGCGTCCTGCCCTGGCGTCGGGTGCAGGGTCGGTCGACTCTCGCGTCGGGTCGGGATCGCTCATCGGGTGCCTCCGTGGGGGTCGTTCACCGACGATCCCCGGTGATGGCTCGTCCCGCACGTCGGAGCACCACGAGATGTGACGCACGCCACACCTGCCGGATCGTCCTGGTTCGCCACCGGATGCCGGAGTTCTTGAAGGGTTGGTGTCCGGCTCGTCCCCCTTTAGTTGATCGGAGGATTCTCGCGCCACTCAAGGAGCGGGTGAAGTTGTCGATGCACTGGTCAGCCGGGCGCCGTGCCCGGGACGTTCACCCAGAGGGACCACCACGAATGACATCGACCCGCCCAGCAGTGGCCGTCCGCCGCTCACGCGTACCGCGCCCGGCTCGTACCCTGCTCGCTCTCGTCCTCGGCGGAACACTCCTCGCCGCCACCCCGGGACTCGGTGTCATCACGGCGTCCCCGGCCGCAGCCTCGACCCCCCGCCTCAGCTGGGCGCCACCCACCCTGACCGACCCGATCACCATCGACGTCACGCCGTCGAACCGTGACCTGCGGCTCGCGCCGGGCCAGGACTACGTCCTGCGGATGCCCTCGTCGCCCCTCAGCGGCGCCGGGGGGCTCATCGTCAACGGCGGCGACGACGTCGTCCTCATCGGTGGGGAGATCACCATCCCCTCCGGTGTCGGCACGGGCGGCGGTGCCAACCGGGGGCTCTACCTGCGGGACCAGACGGGCACCGTCCACGTGGAGGGCCTGCGTATCTCGGGGGCCGGTCTGGGGGAGGGGATCAACCTCAGCCAGCCCCACGGCGCCGTCGTGCAGCTGCAGAACATCCGCGTCGAGACCGTGCACGGCAGCCAGGCCGGGCACCACGCCGACGTGATCCAGACGTGGAACGGCCCCCGCGAGCTCCGCGTCGACGGCCTGAGCGGTGCCACGACGTACCAGGGTCTCTTCCTCCTGCCGCAGCAGCACGGCACGGTCCAGCCGCAGCGCATGGACCTGCGCCGGGTGGACCTGCGGGGCACGAGCGCGAGCGGGTACATGCTCTGGCGCGACCAGCTGTCCTGGCCGCTGAGCCTGACCGACGTCTGGGTGCAGCCGAGCAGCCCGGGCTCGCCGGACGGCTACCTGTGGCCCCAGGGCTCGGGGGCGGGCACCCAGGCCTGGCCGTCGGTCGAGGTCGGCACCCCGCCCGGCGGGCAGTTCGTGCCCTCCGGGCTCGCCGGGACCGGGTACGTCTCCCCGGGCTACACGACGACGCCCTCCCCGCTGACCAGTCCGACGGTCGGCATGGTGACCGGCGCCCGTGCTGCCGAGGGCACGCACTACACCCGGGACTCCTCGGTCGAGCTCACCTGGGCGCACGCGGGCCCCGCCGCGACCGGGTACGAGGTCCTGCGCGGCGGCACGGTGGTGGCCACGGCCCCAGCCCCGGCCACGCGCCTGCGTGTGCCCGTGGTGACCGGGCCCAACAGCCTGACCGTCCGTGCGACGTCATCCTCCGGGCCGGCCACGACCTCTCCACCCGTGACCGTGGTGCGGGACACGGTCGCGCCCACCGTCATGAGGGCCCCCGAGGTCACGCTCCGCACGGGTGCGCTCTCGGCCGCGGGCACCGCGCCGATCACCGTGCAGTGGGAGGCCCAGGACGACGTGCGCCTGCGTCAGGTGTCCCTCGGCGGTCCGACCCAGGGCGTCTTCGAGCCGAGCCGTACGGTGGCCTACGGCAGCGCCGCGGGGCAGGGCACCTGGACCGCGGTGGCCGAGGACGAGGCCGGGAACACCCGCAGCTCGTCGACCAGCCGCACCGTCTCGGTGGTGCGGGACACCTCGATGCAGCGCTCGGGCACCTGGTCGACCGTGAGCAGCACCGCCCATCACGGGGGAGCAGCCCTGCGCTCGGGGACGGCAGGGGCCGCACTCACCCACACCTTCACCGGCCGTTCGGTCGCCCTGGTCGCGCAGCGGAGCCCCGAGGCCGGACGGGCGGTGATCTTCGTGGACGGCGCCCGCGTCACCGCGCTGGACCTGACGGGCCCCACGGCCTCCCAGCAGGTCGTGTGGAACCGCAGCTGGCCGACGTCGGCCCAGCGCACCATCCGGATCGAGGTCGAGGGCACCAGCGGGCGGCCGAACATCACCCTCGACGGGGTGGTCACGGTCGGCTGAGCCCCGTGGTCAGACCGTGGCCAGGTCGTGGTCCCGGACCTGTCCGCAGCCGCTGCGCCCAGGGCACGCTCCCGGGCAGGGCCCGACGACGGCGCGTGCGGCGCACGCGTACCGGTCCAGGACGACGTCGGCGATCCGCGGGTCCGGGGCGAGGGCCCCGGTGAGGAGGTCGGCGCCCGCCCGTCGGAGCCGGTCGAGGAAGAAGCCCGGGGCGAGGAGGTAGGCGGCCACGACCACGCGGCGGCCGTCGGCTCTCGCAGCGGCGACCGCCTCCGGGACCGAGGGGCTCGCGGAGGATCCGTAGCCGACCGTCACAGGACCCTCGGGCCAGCGCTTCCGGAGCAGCTCGGCGACCTCCTCGACGGCGCGCGAGGCGCGCCCGTCGCTCGAGCCGGCGGCGGCGAGCACCACGGCGTCCTCCCCGGTCGCCCCCACCTCGCGCAGGCGGTCCACCAGCACCTCGACCAGGCGGGGGTCCGGTCCGAGGGCCCCGGAGGCGGTGGCGGTGCGGTCGGCGACCGCCGCGGCGATGTCGACGTGCACGTGGAACCCGGCGGAGAGCAGCAGCGGGACGACCACCGCGGTCCCGGGCGCGCCAGCGCTGCCGGTCTCGGTGATGGCGCCGCCGACGACGTCCGCGACCTCGGGCTGCTGCACGTCGACGAACGCCTCGCGCACGTCCAGGTCGGGGCGCCGCCGGCGGACCTCGGTCAGGATCGAGGCGACCGCGAGGCGGCCCTCCGGGTCGTCCGTGCCGTGCGAGCAGCCGACGAGGACAGGGTCAGGCATGGGTGCTCTCCTGCGTGGGGACGAGTTCGGCGAGGTCGAGGCGGTAGCCGCGCTTGACCACGGTGCGGACGAGGCCGCGCCCGGCGGCCTCCCGGAGCCGGGCGACCGCGACCTCG
>NZ_JALPKN010000171.1 GCF_023630195.1 Actinotalea sp. C106
CCGGGGCCCGCGCGAGCCGCAAGCGCACGCGGTCCCTCGAGGGGCTGTGGCCCACGGGGGGCCGCGGGCGCCGGTCCGGGGCCGCAGGCGGGGCTGCGGTCGACCTGGAGGACGTGGACCCGGCGCTGCTCGAGGCGCTCCACGAGTGGCGCCGCACGGTCGCGGTCGAGGCCGACAAGCCGGCGTGGACGATCGTCGTGGACGCGGCTCTCGAGACCGTGGCCCGGGACCGACCGACGACCATCGCCGAGCTGGCCCGGGTGCGGGGGATCGGACCCGCCAAGCTCGACCGCTACGGCTCCTCGCTGCTCGCCCTCGTCGCGGAGCACCCGCGTCCCCGTCCCTGAGTACGTCTTGCCCCGGTCGCTGACCAGGGGCATCTCGTCTCCGGGTGCGCTCCGGCCGGGCGGCGGGCTGCGGGTAGAAGGACCTCGCAGAACTCGGTCGTTAATTCGGTTGTGCGCCTCCGGTGCACGGTTCTAGAGTTCCTCACGTCCTTGTAGGAGGTCGGGCCGAAGAGGCCTGGGCCTGATCAGAGAGGGGGTGGGTGCACCGATGAAGACGATGACAGTGGTGAACGGCGCTGCGATGGCAGCGGGTTTCGTGCCGCGTCCTGCCGCACCCGCTCTGGATCTGATCCAGGGGAGTGGTGTGTCCGCGTACCTCGGCATCCGCCCGCGTCTGCGCGGCGAGGGACTCACCTCTGCCACCGAGCCCGACTCCGTCACGGGGGCGCTCACGGTCTGACACGACCAGGAGCCCCACCAGGCCGCGGAGTCCATCTCGGGACCCGCGGCCTTCTGCATGTCTCCGCCTCCGGGCGGTCAGCGAAGGTCCGTCGATCCCGGCACCCGACCAGCTGTCCACTCCGGAACTCAGGAGGACCTCGTGCGGCTCACCACGCTGCTCGACACGTTGAACCAGGGCGGATCAGGCCCCTGGCCCGTCCCTGCTGCACCTGCCGCACCCGCCGCACCCAGCGAGGAGCAGGCCTTCGACCAGCTCGTCGCCTCGCTCATCCCGTGCCGGGAGCACGACTCCGAGCTGTGGTTCGCCGAGGCGAGCCGGGAGGTCGAGCTCGCCAAGTCCCTGTGCCAGGACTGCCCCCTGCGCGAGGGCTGCCTGGCGGGGGCCGTGGCGCGCTCGGAGCCCTGGGGCGTCTGGGGAGGCGAGGTGTTCGTCGACGGTGTCGTCGTCCCGCGCAAGCGCGGCCGGGGACGACCCCGCAAGGACGAGTCCCGACCGGCGGCATGACCGTCGGTCGGGACCGTCCTCAGACCCGCGCGGTCAGCTCTCCCGCCGATCCGTCCGTCACCAGGCCGGTGCACCCGCAGTCCGGGTGCACCGGCCACCCCATGCCCCGGGGCACCGCCTCGGGCAGGCGCACCTCGAGCGCCCCGGTGTGGGTGGTCGCCGGCAGCCCGTCCAGGTGCGCGAGCACCTGCCCGGTGGCGAGGGCGGCCGCGGTCAGGGCGATCACCGTCTCCTCACCCCGACGCGAGCGCGTCCCCCCGAGGGCGAGCTGGGCCGCGACGGTGGGCCAGTAGGGGTCCTGCTCCGCGCGATGCAGGTCCACGCAGTGCAGGCATGGCCCGCGCCCGGGACGCACGAGCGGCCCGACCAGGACGGAGGCCTCGCGCAGGACCACCGAGAGGTGGTCGACAGACTCGCGCAGCCACGGGCGATGACGCACCGGGTCCGCGGCCCCGTGCTCGACCAGGACGACGAGGTCCGGTGGGCCCGAGGAGCGGCCACCCCGTCGACCGCTGCGGGGCGGAGCGGTCCGCACCGTCGGTGCGACGTCGTGCAGCACCCTGGCCGCCGCGGCGGACCGGACGGTCCCGACGTCCCGCGCCGTGAAGCCCCCGGCCCCCGTGTCGTGCGGGCCCACGAGCAGGTCGTCGTCGAGCTCGAGGGTCCCGACCCCGCCCGCGGCGAGCCCGGCCGCGATGCCCAGCCCGGTGCGTCCCAGGCCGCAGACCCGGACGACCTGCCCCGCGCGGGGTGCGAGGACGGGGCGAGGGTCGCCGTCCTCGGTGAGGAGCGACCAGGTCAGCTCCTCCGGGCTGGAGCGCGTCCCCGTGGTCTCCAGGAGCAGACGGCTGGCCGTGAGATGGGCGAGGACCTCGTCCGACTCGCGGGGGTCGACCCCTTCGGCGCGCAGGGCGCGCCGCAACGAGGGGGCATCAGCGCCCCGGGGCACCGACATCAGTGCGCGGGCGCTGGCGGGGGACAGGTCGCTCAGCCGGACCGCCCAGCGGTCGTCGGTACCGAGCTGCACGGTGGTCGTGTCGCACCACAGCACCTCGACCCCCGGTCGTAGCCGCGGTCCCGTGCTCTGCCTCGCGTCGTCTCCTCGCACGGCAACAGCCTGGCGTCCGGAGGACTCCCACGGTGGCTGTCCACAGGGGCCGGACATGCGAGAGGCGGCCCACGACGGGGCCGCCTCTCGTGGCGCGCGTCAGGCCTTGCCGAGGATCCGGTTCAGCTTGGTGCTGCAGACGGGGCACACGCCCTTCGCCATCCTGCGACCGTTGGCGACGACCACGTCGCCCTCGGCCTCACGCTTCTCCTTGCACTTCACGCAGTAGAACTCGCCCTTGTAGGTCTCGGCCATGAGGTATCTCCGTTCAGAAGGCTTGCGCACCGGACGCGATCGACCCGGCCGGCGTTGGTGAGCCCCGCCAGGGAGGCGGGCGTCACCGTGCACCGACAGCGTAGTGCTCAGCCCCGTGGACCGCCGCAGGAGCGGTGATCGGCGCGCCGGGTGTGGTCCAGGCCACGTCGCGGGTCGGCCGTGGGCGCTACCGTGCTCACGTGCCCCAGGACGGAGCAGCCGCACGGGAGGGACGCAGCGCGCAGGCCGCGGCCCGGTCCGGCGCTGCCGAGGACCGGGAAGGCCCGCAGTCCCCTGAGAGGCAGGACGAGGCTCCAGGACCCTCGCCGGGGTCGGAGGAGGCTCGCGCCGACACGCTCACCCAAGCCCTCGAGGCGGTCGAGGTGCGTCGCAGCCGCCGACGCGTGCGTACGGTCACCGCCTTCCGTGAGGGCGGGCGCCTGGTCGTCGCGATCCCCGCGCGCTTCACGCGGACCCAGGAGCGTGAGTGGGTCAGGCGCATGGTGACCAAGCTCGTCTCCCAGGAGCAGCGTCGGCGCCCCTCGGACGAGCAGCTGCTGGCCCGCGCGACCGAGCTCTCGACGCGCTACCTCCAGGGTCGTGCGAGGCCGACGAGCGTGGCGTGGGTGACCAACCAAGGGCGCCGCTGGGGCTCGTGCACCCCGGGGGAGGGCACGATCCGGATCTCCTCCCGGGTGCGTGGCATGCCGCGCTGGGTGCTCGACTACGTGCTGCTGCACGAGCTCGCCCACCTGCTCCACGCCGGCCACGGCCCGGAGTTCTGGGCCCTGGTCGAGCGCTACCCCAGGACCGAGCGGGCCCGCGGGTTCCTCGAGGGGGTCGCGTACGCGACCGACGCCCCCGCGGACGAGGACGAGGACGACGGCGAGGAGCAGGTCGCCGAGCCCTGAGCGGGTACCCCGCGCAGGGCTCCGGCGGGGGTGGTGCGCAGCTCCTCTACGAGGACGGCGTCCCCTGGTCGTCCTCCTCCGGGCCCTGCTCCGGGCCCTGCTCCGGGCTCTGCCCAGGGCGCTGCGTCCCGGCCCCGTCGCCGTCCTGGCCCTCGTCGGCGGCGAAGATCTCCTCGAGCGCCCGGTCGAGGTCGGCGTGCTCGTCCCCCTCGGCCGTGCGTCGTGCGGCGTAGCCGGACGGGTCGTCGAGGTCCTCGGCGGTCGGCAGCAGGTCGGGGTGCTCCCAGACGGCGTCCCGTGCGGCCGCGCCGCCGTCAGCCGCGATGAGCGACCACAGCGTCGCGGCGTCCCGCGACCGACGGGGGCGCAGCTCGAGACCGACGAGGGTCGCGAAGGTGTCCTCGGCCGGTCCGCCGGCCGCCCGGCGGCGGCGCATCATCTCGCGCAGGGCAGAGGTGTGCGGCAGGTGCGCGACGGCCGCCGCCGCGGTGACCTCGTCGACCCACCCCTCGACCAGGGCGAGGGCCGTCTCGAGGCGCAGCAGCGCGGCCTGCTGCTCGGGGGTCGTGCCGATCGAGAACACCCCGCCCGACAGCGCCTCCTGCAGGGCGGCGGGATCGGTGGGGTCGATCGTGCGGACGGCCTCCTCGAGGGAGTCGGTGTCGATCGCGATGCCGCGGGCGTAGGCCTGGACGGCGCCGATCAGGTGCGCCCGCAGCCAGGTGACGTGGGTGAACAGGCGTGCGTGGGCGGCCTCGCGCAGAGCCAGGAAGATGCGGACCTCCTCGACCGGGACGTCGAGGTCCTCGGCGAAGGCCGTGACGTTGCGGGGGACCAGGGCAGTACCGGGCCCTTCGGCGAGCGGGATGCCGATGTCGGTCGAGCCGAAGACCTCGCGGGAGAGAGTGCCGGCGGCCTGGCCGACCTGCATGCCGAAGACCGCCCCGCCGAGCTGGCGCATCATCTGCCCCGCACCGCCCGTGAGACCGAGGGCCTCCTGGTCGCCCAGGGCCCCGAGCACGTCGGTGGCCTGGCTCGCGAGGGTGTCGGCGAGGGCGTCGGCCACCGAGCTCGCCACGGGCTCGGCGAGGGTCCGCCAGGTGCCCAGCGTGCTCTCGACCCACTCCGAGCGGCTCCAGGCACGGACCGGTCCGCCTGAGGGCGGGAGGTCCGTCGCGACGTCGAGCCACAGCTCGGCGACCGAGAAGGCCGCCGTCACCTCGCGGCGCTGCTGCTGGTCGACCGAGGGGTCCCCCTCCGCGACGGCGACCTGGCGGGCGAGGTCGTGGGCGAGGTCCCAGTTGACGGGGCCGTCCCCCGAGGCGGCGAGCATCCGCTTCACCTGCTCGAGCACCTGCCCCAGGGCAGCGGGGTCCTCGGGGAGCCCGGCGGCCTGGACCATCGCCTGCAGGTCCACGGGCGTGCCGTCAGGCCCGGTCATGCCCAGGCCACGCTCGGACATCTCCTCGATCACCCGGTCCGCGTCGGGACCGAGCAGGGACCGGAGCAGCTCGGTGAGCTGCGGCGGGAGCTCGGGCCGGTCGGGGTCGGAGGGCTGGTTGCTCATCGTGCGCTCCCAAGGGCGTCGGCGGGTTCCCCACGGTAACTGCAACGGCTGCGCGTGAGCCGTGAGCGGGGCGTCGTCGTGGGCGCGTCAGCACGCCGGTTCGCTGTAGGCGCAGAATGTCCCGGTGACGCATCCCGAGCCCCCGGCCGCCACGCAGCCCTCCCCGTTCCCGGAGCAGCCTGGCGGCGATGCTCCGGACCAGGACCATGCCGACGCGGTGCCCCCGGTGCCCCCGGTGCCCCCGGTGACGCCGCGGGCCATCACCCTCGCTGCGGCGACCGTCGCCACCTCGATCCTCGTCGCGGTGGCGGCCATCGTCCCGGTGCCCTACGCCGTGCAGTCGCCGGGGCCGACCCGGGACACCCTGGGGGAGAGCGCGGGTCAGCCGCTCATCACGGTGGAGGGCACCGAGACCTACGAGTCCTCGGGGGCGTTGCTGCTCACGACGGTCTCCGTCTCCGGCGGCCCGGGGTACCCCGTGGGGCTGCCGATGCTGGTCCGGGGCTGGCTCGACGGGTCGCGGGCCGTGACCCCCGTCGAGCAGGTGTTCCCCACCACCGACACCCGCGAGGACATCGACGAGCGCAACCAGGCGCTGATGATCTCCTCGCAGGAGCACGCAGCCGTCGCGGCCCTCGAAGAGCTGGGCTACGAGGTGCCGACCGAGCTCGTGGTCGTCGAGGCGATCGCCGGGTCGGGGGCCGAGGGCGTGGTCCAGCCCGAGGACGTCGTGCAGGACCTCGACGGGGAAGGGCTGACGAGCTTCTCCGAGCTGAGCGCCCGCATGGACGACGTCCAGCCCGGGGAGACGGTCCGGCTCGGGGTCGAGCGCGCAGGCTCCCGGCACGAGCTCGAGATCACCACCGTCGAGGACGAGACGAGCGGCCGGGCGCTGCTCGGCGTGATCATCGACCCCGAGTTCGAGCTGCCGGTGGACGTCAGCATCGCCATCGAGGACATCGGGGGCCCGAGCGCAGGCAGCATGTTCGCCCTCGGAATCATCGACCTGCTCACCGAGGAGGACGAGACCGGCGGCGAGACCATCGCCGGCACCGGCACGGTGGACCTCACCGGTGCGATCGGCCCGATCGGCGGCATCCGGCAGAAGCTCGCCGGCGCCGTGCGCGACGAGGCCGCCTGGTTCCTGGCGCCCGAGGGCAACTGCGACGAGGTCGTCGGACACGTGCCGGACGGTCTGAGCGTGGTGAGCGTGGAGACCCTGGCGGACGCCCGCGCCGCGGTCCAGGCCATCGGCACGGGGCAGGGCGTGTCCCTCCCCACCTGCACCGGCTGACCGCCGGTCGCGCTCAGTCGAGGGTCGCGCGGACCGCTGCCACGAGCCCAGGGACGACGTCGGGTCCGCCGCCGACCGCGGCATCCTCGTCGTCGGCCCGGGTCCGGACCGCGCACCAGGTCTCGCCGGTCCGCAGGGCGCCGACGGCCAGGCGCACGTCCTGACGGTCGGGGTGGCCCATGAGGTACTCGAGGGCGGCGTCGGGCTCAGGCGGCATGGCGTCCTCGGCCTCGGGGGGCAGCACGACCCGCTCGACGACCACGGCCGCGCCGTCGACCGTCGCGGGCCAGGACATCCCGCCGAGCAGCTCTTCGAGGGACGCGGACTCGGGAAGGCCCTCCTGCTCGACCGAGGTCATGTGGTGCGGGTCCTGGCGCGCGACCTCGACCACGGGGGCCGGCAGCTGCTGGGCCAGCCCGGGCTCGGCGTCCAGGGCGTGGCCCGTGGCGACGAGGGCGAAGACGCGCACCGGGCCGTCCCAGCCGGAGGCGGCGACGTGCC
>NZ_JALPKN010000172.1 GCF_023630195.1 Actinotalea sp. C106
TCGTCCAGGGCCGCGCGGGAGCGGTCGGCGGCGCGGTCCAGGGCTGCTCCGGCGCCGTCGGCGAGGGCGATCATCACCGAGAGGCTGTGCGCGACGACGTCGTGCATCTCGCGGGCGATGCGGCTGCGCTCGGCGGCCCGGGCGAGCTGGGCCTGCTGGTCGCGCTCACGGGCCAGGGCGTTGCCCCTCCCGACGAGCTCGGCCACGTGCAGCCTGCGGTTGCGGACGCTCGAGCCGATGGCGATGGCGACCAGGCCGATCATGACCATCGAGGTGATCGTCCCGGCCCGCTGGTCGCTCCCGATCGCGACGCCCTCCTGCTCACCCTCCGGCTCGCCGACGGTGGCGACGAGGCCCGTCGGCACGTCGAGGTCGGTCATCGGGGCCTCCCACAACCAGACCCCGGCCCCGAGGACCAGGCACAACGTGAGCAGAGTGAGCCATGCGGTGCGCGCGGGCCGTGACGCCGCGACGGCGTAGACCATGAAGGCCAGGCCCAGGTCGAAGCCCTCGATGCTGCCGGTCACCCCCACGCAGGCGAGGCCCAGGGCCCCGATAGCGCCGGAGACGAGCAGGGGCCGACGGCGACGCCAGTACAGGGCGGCGGCACCGGCAAGGGTCAGCGCGGTCGCGACCACGCGGTCGGTGCCGTCCTGGTGCATCCCGAGCAGGGGCTCGAGGACCAGGGAGAGCAGGGCGGGCACGGCGAACAGCGCCATGACGACGAGGTCCATGGCCACCGGGCGTCGCGCGAAGTACCGCCGGACCGGTCCCAGACGCCGGGTGTCGAGCTCGGTGAAGGCAGGGGTCACGGGTGGGCCCGCTCACCTGGGCGCAGCACGACACCCCGCCGTGCCCCGGGGAGGGGCGCGGCGGGGTGTGCGAGCCGTGCAGGGGTGGGCACCTACGCGTCCCGGCGTCGCACCAGGACGGCCGCCGCGGCGAGGAGGACGACGGTCCACAGCGCCAGGACCCCGTAGCCCCCCCAGGGGCTGAGGCTGACGGTGTCGCGAGCGGCGTCCATCATCTCGAGGGTCGCGTCGTCCATGATGAGGCGGGTGCCTGCGGTGGACGGCAGGAACGGGCTGATCACCTCGAAGAAGCGGAGCGGTAGCACCGAGAGCACCTGCTCGATGACCAGCAGCAGCCCGAGGACCACGGCGAGGGCTCCGGCCGAGTGGCGCAGCAGCGTGCCGATCGCGAAGGCGAACACTGCGATGGTCGAGAGGTAGAGCGGCGTGCCGAGCAGGATGCGCAGCGTCTCGCTCTCGCCCAGGTCGAGGCTCAGGCCGAGGTCGCTCGCGAAGGGCTGCACGGCGACCCAGGCAAGGGCGATCGCGACGAGCGACGTGACGGCCACGGTCACCACGAGCACCAGGGCCTTGGCCCACAGGGTCGGCAGCCGACGCGGGGTCGCGGCGAAGGTCGAGCGGACCATGCCGGTGCTGTACTCGCCGGTGATCGTCAGGATGGCGAGCACGCTGACGGCGAGCTGGGCGAAGAACCATCCGCTGGTCACCACGGAGGCGCCGCTCACCGGGCCGAAGTCCTCGGCCCCGATCTGGCTGATGCCCCAGGCCTGCAGGAAGGCCATCCCGACCATGAGCAGCGCCGTGATGGGCAGGGTCCAGGCCGCGGCGCGGACGGTGCGGAACTTGATCCACTCCGAGGCGACCACGCGGGGGAAGGTCACCCCGAGGCGGTCCGGGGCACCGGCCCGGGGACGGTTGCGGCTCGTGGACGGGTCGGCGGTGGGGGACAGGGTGGTCATCGCACGGCACCTTCGGTCGCGGACGCCGGGGCGCCCGGGGTGGTCAGGGAGGGGGCGGTCGCGGGCGCTGCGGGCTGCCCGACGTCGGAGGAGTGGTACTCGACCGAGTCCGCCGTGAGCTGCATGTACGCGTCCTCGAGGGAGCCGTGCAGCGGGGTGAGCTCGTGCAGCACGATGCCGGCCCCGGCGGCGGCCTCGCCGATCGCGGGGGCGGTGCTGCCGGTGATCTCGATCAGGCCCGGCTCGGCCGAGGTCACGGTGATCTCGGGGCCCCGGACCAGCTCCTCGAGGGCGCCGGCCTGGGGGCTGCGCACCCGGACCGTGGTGCCCGCCGCACGGGCCACGATCTCGGCGACCGGGGCGTCGGCGATGAGCCGACCGCGCCCGACGACGATGATGTGGTCGGCCGTCACGGCCATCTCGCTCATGAGGTGCGAGGAGAGGAACACCGTCCGGCCCTGGCGGGCCAGGTACTGCACCAGGTTGCGGACCCAGAGCACGCCCTCGGGGTCGAGGCCGTTGACCGGCTCGTCCAGGATGAGGGTCTGCGGGTCGCCGAGCAGCGCCGAGGCGATGCCGAGCCGCTGGCCCATGCCGAGGGAGAAGCCGCCGACCCGCTTGCGGGCCACGGCGTCCAGGCCGGTCATCTCGATGACCTCCTGGACGCGCTTGCGGCCGATGCCGTGGGTGGCTGCCTGGGCCAGCAGGTGGTTGTAGGCGGAGCGTCCGGTGTGCACGGCCTTGGCGTCGAGCAGGGTGCCGACCTCGTGGAGGGGGGCGGAGTGCTCGGCGTACCGGCGACCGTTGACCGTCACCGAGCCGCTCGTGGGCCGGTCGAGCCCGACGATCATGCGCATGGTGGTCGACTTGCCGGCCCCGTTGGGGCCCAGGAACCCGGTGACCTTCCCCGGGGCGACCGTGAAGGTCATGTGGTCGACGGCGACCTTCGAGCCGTACCGCTTGGTCAGGCCAGTGGCCTCGATCATGGTCTCTCCTCGTCCGTGGTGACACGTCGAGCCTAGGGACCACGGGGGTCGCGCGGCACCCGTCGCAGGGACGATCTGGGGACGAGAGCGGCGTACGCCCCAGGGCTGGGACGTACGCCGCAAGGATGACCTCGTACCGGGTGGCTCAGCTCGGCAGCGGGCAGGCGACCCCGGTCGAGTGCACCGGGCAGTAGCCGTGGGGCACCTTGTGCAGGTACTGCTGGTGGTCGGCCTCGGCGTAGTAGAACGGGCCGGCCTCTGCCGCGCTGCGGATCTCGGTGGTGATGTCCCCGTAGCCGCGCTCGCGCAGGGCGGGGGTGTAGGCCTCACGCGTGGCTCGCGCCGCCTCGGCCTGGGCCTCGGTGGTCGTGAACACCGCCGAGCGGTACTGGGTGCCGACGTCGTTGCCCTGCCGGTAGCCCTGGGTCGGGTCGTGCAGGGACCAGAAGGTCCGCAGCAGCTCGGTGTCGCTCAGCACGGTCGGGTCGTAGGCGACCAGCACGGTCTCGGTGTGGCCGGTGAGGCCCGTGCAGACCTCCTCGTAGGTGGGGAAGGTCGTGTACCCGCCCTGGTATCCGGCCGCGGTGGTGACGACGCCGGGCAGCTGCCACATCTCCTTCTCGGCGCCCCAGAAGCAGCCCAGGGCCAGGTGCAGGGTCGCGGTGCCCTCGGGCCAGGGCCCCGCGAGGGGCGTCCCCAGAACGGCGTGCCGCTCCGGGACGACGAAGGCCGGGGCCTCACGCCCGCTCAGGGCGCGCTCCTCGGTGACCATCGTGGTGCGCAGCGCCGATCCGAACGATCCGAACACGGTCGTCCCCTCTCCGTCGTGGTGCACGGCACCTCGCGCGCCGCTGCTGGGGGAACGTCGGGAGCGAGGTCGGGTGTTCCCAGTCCGTACCGTCTAGCCTGGTGCCGTGACCACCGCAGACGTCCCCAGGCAGCACGACTGGACCGGTTCGGGCTTCTCGACCCGCGCGATCCACGCGGGCCAGGACCCCGACCCCACCACCGGGGCCGTCGTCCTGCCGATCCACCAGGTCTCGACCTACAAGCAGGACGGCGTGGGAGGGCTGCGTGGCGGGTACGAGTACTCCCGCTCGGCCAACCCCACGCGGACCGCCCTCGAGGAGGCGCTGGCCTCGGCCGAGCAGGGGGCCGCGGGATTCGCGTTCGCCTCGGGCCTGGCGGCCGAGGACACGCTGCTCCGAGCCGTCCTGCGCCCCGGCGACCACGTCGTCGTGCCGGACGACGCCTACGGCGGCACCTACCGCCTGGTGGCCCGGGTCTTCGGGGCCTGGGGCATCGACCACACCCCGGTGGACCTGACCGACCTCGACGCGGTCGCCACGGCGATCCAGCCCGGTCGCACCAAGGCCGTCTGGGTCGAGACGCCGACCAACCCGCTCCTCGGCATCAGCGACGTCGCGGCCCTCTCGGCCCTCGCCCGGGCCGCGGGTGCCGTGCTCGTCGTCGACAACACCTTCGCGACGCCCTACCTGCAGCAGCCCCTCGCCCTGGGGGCCGACGTCGTCGTGCACTCGACCACCAAGTACATCGGCGGGCACAGCGACGTCGTCGGCGGGGCCCTCGTGGTGGCCGACGGCGCCCAGCTGCCGGTGGGCCTCGAGGGGCCCACGGGCTCGAGCGCGCTCGCGGACGCCGTCGGGTTCCACCAGAACGCCTCGGGCGCGGTGGCGGGACCCTTCGACGCCTGGCTCACCCTGCGCGGTCTCAAGACTCTCGCCGTGCGCATGGACCGGCACTGCGCCAACGCGGCGGCCGTCGCGGCCTTCCTCGGGTCCCACCCCGCGGTGACCCAGGTCATCTACCCCGGCCTGGCCGACCACCCCGGGCACGACGTCGCCTCGCGGCAGATGAGCGGCTACGGGGGCATGGTCTCCTTCCGCACGGGCAGCAAGGAGAAGGCCCTCGACGTGTGCTCGCGCACCCACGTCTTCATCCTCGCCGAGTCCCTCGGCGGGGTCGAGTCCCTCATCGAGCACCCGGGCGAGATGACCCACGCCTCGGTCGCCGGCTCGGCCCTCGAGGTGCCCGACGACCTGGTGCGCCTCTCGGTCGGCATCGAGGACGTCGCGGACCTGGTCGCGGACCTCGGTCAGGCCCTCGCGTGAGCGGTGAGGGCCCGGGGCGTCGTCGGCGGTCGGGCCGGGGCTCGGCCCCCCAGCTGCCGGCGGAACCACCGGCCGCACCGGACGCCTCGCTCACCGCCTCAGCCGCGGCGTCGGCCATGGCCCGGGAGTCGGTGCCGTTGTCGGTCCGGGTCGCGGCAGCGTGGTCGTGGCGCATCCTGCTCATCTGCCTGGGCGTCGCAGGCCTGGTGCTGGGGCTCGCCGTCGCCAAGGTGCTGTGGGTCCCCGTCGTCGTCGCGCTCCTGCTGACGGTGCTGCTCAACCCGGTGGTCGACGTCCTCGTGCAGCGTCTGCGGTTCCCCCGCGGCCTCGCGGCCGCCGTGACCGTGGTCGGCCTGGTCGCTGTGGTGGGTGGTCTGCTCACCCTCGCGGGGCAGCAGATCATCCAGGGCTTCGCCGAGCTGTGGGACCAGGTGCAGAGCGGGTTCCAGGAGCTCCTCAACCAGCTCGAGAACACACCCTTGGGCATCGACGGGGCGCAGGTCGACGAGCTGCTGTCCGAGCTCGGCACGCAGGTCGGCGAGAACAGCGGCATGGTCGTCTCGGGCGCGCTGTCGGTCACGACGACGATCGGCCAGGTCCTCATCGGGATGGTCATCGCCCTGTTCTGCCTGCTGTTCTTCCTCAAGGACGGCTCGCTCATCTGGGCCTGGCTCCTGCGCCTGCTGCCCCAGAACGGTCGGCACCGCGCGTACGAGGCCTCGCGACGCGGGGTGGTCACCCTCGGGTCCTACACCCGCGCGCAGATCCTCGTCGCCTTCGTCGACGCGATCGGCATCGGCATCGGTGCGGCGATCCTCGGGCTGCCCCTGGTGGTGCCGTTGACCGTGCTCGTCTTCCTCGCGAGCTTCATCCCGTTCGTCGGGGCGATCGCGACCGGCATCGTCGCGGTGCTCGTCGCCCTCGTCGACCAGGGCCCAGGCACCGCCCTGGCGATGCTGCTGATCGTCGTCGGGGTCCAGCAGCTCGAGGGCAACGTCCTGCAGCCGCTGCTCCTGGGCCACGCGGTGTCCCTGCATCCCGTGGCCGTCGTGCTCGCGGTCTCGGCCGGGTCGTTGGCCGCCGGGATCGTCGGCGCGCTGCTCGCGGTGCCCGTGGTCGCGACGATCAACACGGTGGTCCTCTACCTGCACGGCCGGGACAAGTTCCCCTACCTCGGGCTCGACCCCGGGGGCTTCGAGGCCGAGCTCCGCAAGCTCGGAGGGGCGCCCGCCCAGCCGCGTCGGCGCGGCCGCGAGTCGTGACCCCGGTGGGGACGGACGACGCGAACGGCTCCGGGGCCGACTCCCGCCTGGCGGTCGGCCCGCAAGAGGTGGCGAGCGCCGCGCAGCTCCTCGACGGGGTCGCCACCCGCACCCCGATCGAGCTGAGCCGTGCGCTGAGCGACCTGGCCGGCGGGCCCGTGCTGCTCAAGTGCGAGAACCTCCAGCGCGCCGGGTCCTTCAAGCTGCGGGGCGCGTACGTGCGCATGTCCCGGCTGACCGAGGCCGAGAAGGCCCGGGGGGTCGTCGCGGCGAGCGCCGGGAACCACGCGCAGGGCGTCGCGCTCGCGGCCCGCATGCTCGGGGTGGCTGCGACGGTCTACATGCCCTCAGGTGCCGCGCTCCCCAAGGTCGCCGCGACCCGCGAGTACGGCGCCGAGGTCGTGCTCGACGGCACCTCGGTCGACGACGCGCTGCGGCTGGCCCAGGCCCACAGCGAGCGCAGCGGTGCCGTGCTCATCCACCCCTTCGACCACGCCGACGTCGTGGCCGGGCAGGGCACGGTCGGCCGGGAGATCCTCGAGCAGGTGCCCGACGTGCGGACCATCGTGGCGCCCGTCGGCGGCGGGGGGCTGGCGGCAGGAGTGGTGGCGGCCCTCGGCGACGAGCACCCCGAGGTCGGGGTGCTCGGGGTCCAGGCGGCGAGCGCCGCTGCGTACCCC
>NZ_JALPKN010000173.1 GCF_023630195.1 Actinotalea sp. C106
CAGGGCCGAGCTGGCCGCCGCAGCGAGGCCGCACCGGTCGCTCATCGCGGGGGGCGCCGTGGTGGCCCTCCTGGTGGTCGGGACGGTCTCGGCGAGCGGCCCGCTGCCCGCCGACGGGCAGAGCGGCCCCCAGGCCTCCTCGGTCTTCGACGACACACCCCTCGAGGGCGCCCGGATCACGGGTCGCCTCGCGGGGGTGATCGACACCTACGGCGGGGTCGTCGTCGACGCCTACCGGGAGAACGAGACCTTCTACGCGACCGCGACGGCCAATCTCGAGCAGTCCTGGGCCGCCCGTGCCGAGGCCGACGCCGAGCTGGCCCGGCTGCGTCAGGCGGTGCGCGACATCGGTGCCGGGGCGGCGCCCGAGACCGACGAGGAGCCGGGGGCGGCGGACGGGTCCTCCGCCGAGGAGCAGGCCGGGTCCGAGGGCGACGACGGCGCCCTTCCTCCCCAGGAGGGGGTCGTGACCCTTCTTCTGCTCACCGACATGCACTGCAACGTGGGGATGGCACCGGTGATCCGACGCGCGGTCGAGCTCTCCGGTGCGGACGTGGTGCTCAACGGGGGAGACACCACCGTCAACGGGACCTCGGTCGAGTCGTACTGCGTCACGGCCCTCGCCAACGCCGTCCCCGACGGCGTCGCCACGGTCGTGGCCGACGGCAACCACGACAGCGACGAGACCTCGGCCCAGGGACGCGCCGCCGGGATGACGGTGCTCGACGGCGCCGTGGTCGACGTCGCCGGGGTGCGCATCCTGGGGGACAAGGACCCGCGCGCGACGCGCATCGGCGGGGGGACCTCGCTCGCGGGGGAGGAGACGGTCGGTGAGGTGAGTGCCCGTCTGGCCGAGGTCGCGTGCCAGGACGAGGAGGGGGTGGACCTGATGCTCGTCCACGACTCGGGCATGGCGGCGGCCACCCTCGAGCAGGGCTGCGCCCCGGCCGTCGTCGCGGGGCACATGCACCGCCGGATCGGCCCGTACCGCTACGGCCAGGGAGTGCGGTACATCGGCTCGAGCGTGGCCGGCGCCGCCCTCGGGCAGCCGACCGTGGGCCCGCTCAACGGGGTCGCCGAGATGACGGTGCTGCGCTTCGACCTCGAGGAGCGACGCATCCTCGACTACCGGCTCGTGCAGGTGCGCCCCGACGCCTCGGCCAGCGTCGGCTTCGCCGTGCGGTGGCCCGGGGCCCCGGTGCCTTCGGTCCTGCCCGGGGGCGCACGCTGATCCTGCTCGCAGGGCACCGCCGTGTCCGTGCCTGAGGGGTGCGGGGAGCGGCGTACGGTGGTCCCCGCATGATCCCCCCGCCTGTGAGAGGAGTGCCGTGCGGCTGCCCCCTGCCGTCCCGTGCCGGCCTGCGTACGTGGGCGTGAGCCCGTGCCCGGCGGGAGGGCAGGCCTCGTGAGCAGGCAGCCCCACCCGCACCCCGAGCATCGCCGACGTTGGCTGATCTGGACCCTCGTCGCGGTACCGGTCGCGCTCGCGGCCATCGCCGGCGGCCCGTGGTTCTACGCGCGCTTCCTCGCTCCCGACCCTGCCGAGCCCCTGGCTCTCAGCACCCCGGGCCCGACAGAGACGGCTGCGCCTCCGGTCGACGAGATCGAGGAGGTGGACGGCACCTGGACGGTCGCCGCAGGGTCCGAGGCGGGCTACCGGCTCGGGGAGGTCCTCTCGGGCGAGCAGGTGACCGTCGTCGGGCGGACCGATCAGGTCAGCGGTGGCGTCGTCCTCGAGGACGGCAGCCTGCTCGAGGCCGAGGTGCTGGTCGACGTCGCCTCGATCGTGACCGACGAGTCGGCACGGGACGCCTACTTCCGTCGAGCGCTGGACACGACGACCCACCCGCAGGCCACCTTCGAGGTCACCGACCCGGTGGACGTGACGGCCCTCGAAGGAGCCACCGAGGCGGTCACGGTCCAGGCCCCCGGCACGCTGACGTTCCACGGAGTGGCACGGCCGGCGACCGCGGTGCTCGAGGTGCAGCCGACCGGCAGCGACCAGGTCGAGGTCGCCGGCCAGATCCCCGTGACCCTCGAGGACTTCGACCTCACGGCCCCTGACCTGGGCTTCGTCACCGTCGAGCCCACGGCGACCGTCGAGATGCTCCTGGTCCTGACCCGCTGAGCGACGAGGGCACGCCGGGCAGGCGCACGCCGTCACGACACCTCGGTTCGGCGAACAGGTGCTTTCGACGGGGTCCCAGGTTACGCTTGCGTAGGTTCGTTCGACAGCGGTGCCGCCCCGGGCTCCGCGACACCTCTCCCGGACCCGACAGGAAGCACGCATGGAAGCCACCGCCGCCGCGCAGCCCGAGACCACCCCTCGCGAGCGTCAGGTCAGCGAGTTCACCGCGCTGACCCGCACGGTCCGTGATGCCGGCCTGATGCGTCGGCGCCACGGCTACTACTGGACCCGCTTCGTGGTCCTGACCGGCGTCCTCGCCGGGCTGGTCGCAGCAGTCGTGCTGCTGGGCGACTCGTGGTGGCAGCTCGCGGTCGCGGCAGCGATGGCGCTGGTGCTCGGGCAGGTGATGTTCCTCGGTCACGACGCCGCACATCGCCAGATCTTCACCTCGGGTCGGTGGAACGACTGGGCGAGCCTCGTGATCGCCAACCTCTACGCCGGGATGAGCTACGGCTGGTGGCAGCACAAGCACAGCCGGCACCACGCCAAGCCGAACCAGGTCGACGCCGACCCGGACATCGACAACGGTGTGCTCGTGTTCCACACCGACGGTCTCCCGGCCGTCCGCACCGGTCCGAAGGCATGGTTCGCCAAGCGCCAGGGCTGGCTCTTCTTCCCGCTCCTGCTCCTCGAGGGCCTCAACCTGCACATCTCCGGTGTCAAGACGATCTTCGGTCGTGGCGAGGTCAAGCGTCGCCCGGTCGAGATGGCGTTCGTGACGCTCCGCCTGGGTGGGTACCTCGCCCTGGTCTTCTGGTTCATGCCGGTCGGCCTGGCCTTCGCCTTCCTCGGCGTCCAGCTCGGGCTCTTCGGCCTCTACATGGGTGCGGTCTTCGCGCCGAACCACAAGGGCATGCCCATCGTGCCCCCCGACGCGAAGATCGACTTCCTGCGTCGCCAGGTGCTCATGAGCCGCAACGTCTCGGGCGGTCGGATGGTCGAGGAGTTCATGGGCGGGCTCAACTACCAGATCGAGCACCACCTCTTCCCGAGCATGGCGCGCCCCCACCTGCGCCACGTCCGCCCGATCGTGCGGGAGTTCTGCGAGAGCCGGGGCATCCACTACACCGAGACGACCATGCTGCGCTCCTACGGCATCGTCATCCGGTACCTGAACAAGGTCGGTCTGGCCGCACGCGACCCGTTCCAGTGCCCGCTGACCCTCGAGTACCGCTCGGCCCGCTGACCGCGGCTCGAGCCGAGCCCGAGCTCTCCACCGAGGCCCGGCCGCGCACCACGTGCGGTCGGGCCTCGGTGCACCGGTAGCCTGAGCGGGTGCACACGCAGGACTCCACCACCGCCAGCCCCGTCGCGACGAGCCCCACCTCGGGCACGCCCGGGATCCCGCCGTTCCGGTACACCGCCGAGCTCGCGGGCAGGATCGAGCAGCGGTGGCAGGACCTCTGGGACGAGCGGGGCACCTTCCACGCCCCCAACCCCTCGGGCTCGTTGGGCGACGGGGCGGGGGAGCGTCCCGCACCTGACGCCCCGGCGTACTTCCTCATGGACATGTTCCCCTACCCCTCAGGCGCTGGGCTGCACGTGGGTCACCCCCTGGGGTACATCGCGACCGACGTCGTCGGTCGGCACCGGCGGATGTGCGGGGACAACGTGCTGCATGCCCTGGGCTACGACGCCTTCGGCCTGCCCGCCGAGCAGTACGCGGTCCAGACGGGTCAGCACCCCCGCACCACGACCGAGGCGAACATCGCCAACATGCGGCGCCAGCTGCGTCGGCTGGGGCTGGCCCACGACCCTCGCCGCACCTTCGCGACCACCGACACGGACTACGTCCGGTGGACGCAGTGGATCTTCCTGCAGGTCTTCGACTCCTGGTACGACGAGGCGGCGCCACGCGCCGACGGCGGCACGGGTCGCGCCCGTCCGGTGAGCGAGCTCCTCGCCCAGTACGAGAGCGGGGCACGCCCGACGCCCGACGGTCGCCCCTGGTCGGAGCTGGACGAGGTCGAACGTCGCCGGGTGATCGACCCGCAGCGGCTGGCCTACGTGTCCGAGACCCCGGTGAACTGGTGCCCAGGCCTGGGCACCGTCCTCGCCAACGAGGAGGTCACGGCCGAGGGCCGCTCCGAGCGCGGCAACTTCCCGGTGTTCAAGCGCAGCCTGCGGCAGTGGAACATGCGGATCACCGCCTACGCCGACCGTCTGGCGGACGATCTCGACCTGATCGACTGGCCCGAGAAGGTCCGCGCGATGCAGCGCAACTGGATCGGACGCTCCGAGGGTGCACAGGTGGTCTTCACCGTGCTCGGCGGGGGCGAGCTCGAGGTCTTCACCACGCGTCCTGACACGCTGTTCGGCGCGACCTTCATGGTGGTGGCCCCCGAGCACCCGCTCCTGGACGAGGTCCCCGCGGCCTGGCCGGACGGCACCCGGGACACGTGGACCGGCGGGCACGCCAGCCCGGCCGCAGCGGTCGCGGCCTACCGCACGGAGGCGGCTGCACGGACCGCCGTCGAGCGCCAGGCGGACACCTCCAAGACCGGGGTGTTCACCGGTCACCTGGCCACCAACCCGGTCACCGGCACGGCCGTCCCGGTGTTCACGGCCGACTACGTGCTGATGGGCTACGGCACCGGGGCGATCATGGCCGTCCCCGGTGGTGACGAGCGCGACCACGCCTTCGCGCGCACCTTCGAGCTGCCTGTGGTCCACACCGTGCTGCCGGCGCCTGACTCCGAGGTGCCCGACGGCCCCTACACCGGGGACGGCGTGGTGGTGGCCTCGGCGAACGACGAGGTCTCGCTGGACGGGATGGACGTCGCGACCGCGAAGTCGACGATCATCTCGTGGCTCGAGGGCCGTGGTGCGGGTACGGGCACGGTCACCTACCGGCTGCGGGACTGGCTGTTCAGCCGGCAGCGCTACTGGGGCGAGCCCTTCCCGATCGTGTACGACGAGCACGACCTGCCGATCGCGCTGCCGGAGTCCATGCTCCCGGTCGACCTCCCCGAGGTGCCCGACTACTCGCCGCGAACCTTCGAGCCCGAGGACGCCGACTCGAACCCCGAGCCCCCGCTGGGCCGCAACGAGGAGTGGGTCCACGTCACCCTGGACCTGGGTGACGGGCCGCGGACGTACCGCCGCGACACCAACACGATGCCCAACTGGGCGGGATCTTGCTGGTACTACCTCAACTACCTGGACCCGTCCCGGCGCGAGACCGTCGTCGAGCCGTCCTTGGAGCAGTACTGGATGGGCCCGGAGCACAACGCGACCGTCGGTGCGAGCGGCGGCGTCGACCTGTACGTCGGGGGCGTCGAGCACGCGGTGCTGCACCTGCTGTACGCGCGCTTCTGGCACAAGGTCCTGCACGACCTCGGCCACGTCACGAGCGTCGAGCCCTTCCACCGCCTCTTCAACCAGGGGTACGTCCAGGCCTACGCCTACGCCGACTCCCGCGGGCAGTACGTCCCGGCTGACGAGGTCGAGGAGCAGACGTCTGAGGACGGCTCGGTGACCTACCTCTGGCAGGGCCAGGAGGTCCGGCGTGAGTACGGGAAGATGGGCAAGTCCCTCAAGAACGTCGTGACCCCGGACGACATGTACGAGGCCTACGGCGCGGACACCTTCCGGGTCTACGAGATGTCCATGGGTCCGCTCGACCTGTCCCGCCCGTGGGAGACGCGGGCGGTCGTCGGCTCGCAGCGGTTCCTCCAGCGCCTGTGGCGCAACGTCGTCGACGAGGACACCGGCGACCTCACCGTGGTCGACGCCGATCCCGACGCCGCGACCCTGCGGCTGGTCCACCGGACCGTCGACGAGGTGCGGACCGAGATGGACGCGATGCGGTTCAACACCGCCATCGCCAAGCTCATCGTGCTCAACAACCACCTCACCTCCCTGGACCGCGTACCTCGGGCCGCCGCCGAGGTCATCGTGCTGCTGGTGGCGCCGTTCGCCCCGCACCTGGCCGAGGAGCTGTGGGAACGGCTCGGCAACACCGAGAGCCTGGTCCGGGCCCCGTACCCGGTGGCAGACCCGGCGTACCTCGTCCAGGAGACGGTGACCTGCGTCGTCCAGGTCCAGGGCAAGGTCCGGGACCGCCTCGAGGTGCCACCGGACATCGGTGAGGACGAGCTCCGCGAGCTGGCCCTCGCGGCACCGGGTGTCCTGCGGTCGTTGGCCGACCGAGAGATCCGCACCGTGGTGGTGCGGGCCCCCAAGCTCGTCAACGTGGTCCCGGTCTGACGATGGACCGCCGGGTGGTCGTGGTCACGGACTCGACCGCCTCGCTGCCCGCCCTCGCCCTCGAGACGGCGGACGTCGTCGTCGTGCCCCTGCACGTGGTCGTCGACGGCACGCCCTACCTCGAGGGCGTCGACCTGAGCCCGTCGAGCCTGGTCGAAGCGCTGCGGCGGGGTGCGACGGTGACCACCTCGCAGCCCGGACCCGATGCCTTCAGCCGGGTCTACGCACGGGCCGCGGCGCGCGGGGCGCGGGAGATCATCTCGGTGCACCTCTCGGGTGCCCTCTCGGGGACCGTGACCTCGGCCGAGCTCGCGGCGCAGACGGCGGGCGTCCCGGTGACCGTGGTCGACTCGCGCACCGTCGGCATGGGTCTCGGGTTCGCGGCCCTCGCGGCAGCCCAGGCGGGCGGGGACGGCGC
>NZ_JALPKN010000174.1 GCF_023630195.1 Actinotalea sp. C106
GGCGCCGGCCACCCGCCCGCCGGGCGACGGATCGCGACCGGCCTCCGCTCGCGCCTGCCCTCGGCCGCCAGCTGGCGTGGGTCGGCGAGCACCCTCGCCCTGGCCCTGCCGGTGCCGATCCTCGGCATCCTGCTCTGGCACGTCGGGGTCCAGCAGGGCTGGACCCTGCCCTTCGGCATCCAGATGGCCTTCCTGCCGACCCCCGCCGCCGTGCTGACCCGCATGATCGACATCAGCGTGGGCGGGCAGATCGACGACGCGTTCAGCGGCACCCTGATCGAGCACCTCACCGCCAGCACCGGCCGGGTGCTCACCGGCTTCGGCCTCGCCGCGGCGACCGCCATCCCGCTCGGCGTCCTCATGGGCCGCTTCACGGTGGTGTTCCGGCTGCTGGACCCGGTGATCAACCTCGTCCGGCCCATCCCGGTGACCGCCTGGGCACCTCTCGCGCTGCTCATCATCGGCTTCGGTGACCGGTCGACGATCTTCCTGGTGTTCCTGGCGGCCTTCTTCCCGATCCTGCTCAACACGATCGCCGGCGTGCGCCGGGTACCGGTCCGGCTGCTCGAGGCCGCCGCGATGCTCGGCACCAAGCAGGCCCAGGTGCTCTACAAGGTGGTGCTGCCCTCGGCGATGCACTCGATCGTCGGCGGCCTGCGCATCGCCCTGGGCCTGGCCTGGGTGATCCTCGTGGTCGGCGAGACCGTCGGCATCAGCACCGGGCTCGGCTCGATGATCACCCAGGCCCGGGACATGTCCAAGACCGACCTCATCGTCGCCGGGATGGTCGTCATCGGCCTCGCCGGGTTCCTCGCCGACCGTCTCCTCGTCCTCCTCGTCAAGGTCGCCACCCGCGGGCGCCCGACCCTCTCCTAGGAGTCCCCATGCCTCGCATCGGCAACGACCGCGCCCCTCAGCCCGCCACCATCCGCGCCGTCGACCTCGGCAAGCGCTACGGCCCCCTCGGGGCCGGCGGCGTCCAGGCCATGGCCGGCGTCGACCTCGACGTCGCCGCCGGGGAGTTCGTCACCGTGGTGGGGGCGAGCGGGTGCGGCAAGAGCACCCTGCTGCGGATCATCGCGGGGTTCGAGCCCCCGACCGACGGCACCATCACGGTGGCCGACGAGCAGATCACCGGACCCGGGCCGGACCGCGGCGTCGTCTTCCAGGACTACGGGCTGTTCCCCTGGCTCACGGTCTCGGAGAACATCGCCTACGGCCCGCGGCAGAAGCGCTACCCCTCGGCCGTCGTCGCGGAGAAGACGACGCGCTTCCTCGAGGCCGTAGGCCTGACCCGGTTCGCGCGCTCCTACCCGGGCCAGCTCAGCGGCGGGATGCAGCAGCGCGTCGCGATCGCCCGGGTGCTGGCCAACGACCCGGCCGTGATGCTCATGGACGAGCCCTTCGGGGCCTTGGACGCCCTGACCCGCAGCGCCATGCAGGCCGAGCTCTCCCGCATCCACCGCGAGACGGGCACCACGGTGCTCTTCGTGACCCACAGCATCGAGGAGGCCGTCGTCCTGGCCGACCGCGTGGTGGTCATGGCCGGCGGGGCCTCCCACGGCGTTCCCGGTCACATCCGCGAGATCGTCCCGGTGCCGCTGGCCCGCGAGCGCGACGCCACGAGCCCCGAGTTCAACGAGCTCAAGCGCCACATCGCGGCCCTGGTGCACGAGGGGGTCGAGGCCGCGGCCTGACCGCGACGTCGCCACGAGGATCGCGGTAGGCACCTAGACTGGCTACCGGTAGGCAGTTAGCCTACTGACCGTGACGAGAACCATGCGGCAGCAGTGGCTCCACGGCTTCCTGGACGCCTGCCTCCTGTGCCTGCTCGCCGAGCGCAGGGACTACGGACGGGGCCTCGTCGAGAGGCTCATCGCGGTCGGCTTCGACGAGGTCCCCGGCGGCACCCTCTACCCGGCCCTCCTGCGGCTCGAGCGCCAGGGTCTGGTCCGCACCGAGCGCGAGGCCTCCACCTCTGGCCCGCCCCGCAAGTACTACGAGCTGACCGGGGCGGGCCACGAGGCCGTGCGGGACCGGCAGCGGACCTGGCTGGACTTCCGCGCGGCGATGGACGCCGTCGTCACGGCTCCCCTGCCCACCGGGCCCCGGCCCTCGGAGAGCGGGGGACCGTGATGGCGGCGGGCGAGTGGCAAGGCCGGTTCACCGATGGTCTTGTCGACCGAGGGGTCCATCCGGCCGAGGCGGACGAGCTCGCACGGGACGCCGTGCTCGAGGCCGAGGGCGCAGGGCTGGACCCTGCCTCGTTGTACGGGCCGGCCGTCGCCTACGCCGTCGCGATGGCGCGCACCGTCCGCGACGCCCGGGTGAACGCTGCGCCCTTGGCCCGCGAGCGTGGCGAGGTCGTCCTCCGCCTGCACGAGGTGACCAAGCGCTACCGCCGCCGGCAGGCACTGCCACCCACCAGCCTCACCCTGCGGGCCGGGGAGGTCGCGGCCGTGGTCGGCGCCAACGGCTCGGGGAAGTCCACGCTGCTGAACCTCTGCGCCGGCCTGGTGCGCGCCTCCTCCGGGACGGTCGAGCGGACCCCGCGCATCGGCTACGCCCCCCAGCAGGACGGGGTGGCCCCGCTGCTGACAGCCACCGAGCACTTCCGTCTCTTCGGTGCCGCGTACGGCATGGCCCCCCGGCGGGCGGTCGCCACCGGGCGGCACCTCGCCTCGCAGCTCGGCTGGACGCCCCGCCGGGACGGCATCGCCGGGCACTTGTCGGGCGGTACGCAGCAGAAGCTCAACGTCGTCCTGAGCGAGCTCGACCGCCCCGACCTGATCCTCCTCGACGAGCCCTACCAGGGCTTCGACCACGGGTCCTACGTCGACTTCTGGGACCAGGTCTTCACCTGGCGGGACGCCGGAGCGGGGGTCCTCGTCGTGACCCACCTCCTCCACGAGCTCGACCGCGTCGACCACGTCCTCGAGCTCGCCGCGGTGACGGGAGCCTGATGCTCCTGACCGTGACCGCCACCACCCTGCGCGAGGTCGTCCGGCGCCCGACGGCCCTCCTGCTCGTCTTCGCGCTGCCGCTCGTCTTCTACCTGGTCCGGCTCGACGTCCCGTGGCAGGCCATCCGGTTCCTGGCCATCGGGGTGGGGTGGGCGATCGCCACGCTGTCGCTGTTCAGCCACGTCTCCTCCCGGCACCTCGACCAGCGGCTCGCGGTCGTCGGAGCATCACCGAGCGCACTGTTCCTCGGCCGACAGCTGGCCCTGCTGGGCATCGGTGCGGTCGTGGCGGCCTGCTACCTCGGCGTCGTCCTCCTGACCCAGGACGAGATCCCCCGCATGGGCGGCATCGTCCTGCTCCTGGTCACCACCGTGCTCATCAGCGCTCCCCTGGGTGCCCTGGTCAGCCTCATCATCGGCCGTGAGCTCGAAGGCGCACTGGCCCTGCTCTCCGTGATGGCCCTCCAGCTCCTCGTCGACCCCGAGGAGCGGGCAGCTGGGCTGCTCCCCCTGTGGTCCACCCGTGAGCTGTCCGCCTATGCGATCGAGGACCACGCGACAGCCAGCCTCGCCCCCGGGCTGGCCCACTTCGCGGCGACCTTGGCCCTCTGCACGGCCATCGGCTGGGCAGCGAGCGTCATCCGGCTCACACCCGTGCGGCTCGCGACCCCGGGCGAACGGCACTGAGAGGAGCGGGCGGATAGGAACGTCACGGGCACGGTCAGCGCCGGACGCCGCCCCCCGCCTCGCTGCGGCGGCGCGAGACCGCGTCGATCGTGACGGCGAGGGCCAGCACCACCCCGGTCACGACGTACCGGACCGAGGAGTCGACGTTGAGCAGGGTCAGCCCGCTCGAGATCGCCTGGATGACGAGCACGCCGAGCACCGCCGACCACGCGCTGCCCCGCCCACCGAAGAGGCTCGTGCCGCCGATCACAGCTGCGGCGATCGCGGTGAGGTTGAGGTCGGATCCGCCCGTGCCCTGGTTGGCCGCGGCGAGACGGCCCGCCGAGAGCACCCCGCCCAGCGCCGCGAGCGCGGTGCAGGCCATGAAGCAGGTGACGTAGACCCGCCGCACGGCGATGCCGGCACGTCGGGCCGAGTCCACGTTGGAGCCCACGGCACGCACCGAGCGCCCCCACGCGGTGCGGCGCAGCAGCAGGTCCGCCACCACGACGAGCCCCACGAACAGCGCGACCATCGCGCCGACCCCGCGGTCGGTGTTGAGGTACCAGGTGGGCACCAGGAGCACCACGGCGAGGACGGCGGCCCGCCCCGCGACGGTCGGGAGGGAGGCGGCCGAGAGCTCGGCCTCGACCCGCCGCCGACGCTCGAGCAGCCGCGACCCGACGTACGCGGCGAGCACCAGGGCGACCACCGCGTACGAGGCCACCGGGTGCAGGAAGGTTTGCTGGGCGAAACGCACCAGCCACGACTCGTACGGCAGGTTGACCGACCCGGTCGACCCCAGCACCCGCACCTGCAGGCCGACCGCGACGAGCAGGCCTGCGAGGGTCACCACGAAGCTCGGCAGACCGAGGCGGGTGGTGAGCAGTCCGTAGACCCCGCCGATCCCCGCACCCAGGAGCACGGCGGTGAGCACCGCGACCCACAACGGCCAGCCCTGCTGCACGAACCCGACAGCCACCACCGCCGCCGCGAGCCCGCTCACGGCCCCGACCGACAGGTCGATCTGCCCGACCATGAGCACGAGGACCACGCCGAGGGTGATGATCCCCAGGCTCGCCGACTGCAGCGTGAGGTTGACGAGGTTGTCGGCCGAGAGGAAGTTGCCGTTGACCGCCTGGAACACCAGCGAGAGCACCACCAGGGCGCCGATCACGGGCCACGGACCGGGCTCGCCGCGCCACCGGCCCCACGGCGCACCTCCGTGGCGCCAGGACAGGTCGAGAGCGGTGCCGCTCATGCGTCCTCCCCCGCCGTCCGACGCCGGCGCGGGGCGCTGACCCCGGTGATCGCCGCGATGATGTCCTCGTAGCTGGCCTGCTCGGCGTCGAAGTCACCGTTGAGCCGCCCTCGCCGCAGCACCACCACACGGTCCGCCACGGCCTGCACGTCGGCCATGTTGTGGCTGACCAGGACCACCCCGTGGCCGCTGTCCCGGACCCGTTCGATGGTGGTGAGGACCTCGGCGGTCTGCGTCACGCCCAGGGCCGCGGTGGGCTCGTCGAGCACGAGCACGCGCGGGTCGCCGAGCAGCGCCCGCGCGATGGCCACGGTCTGACGCTGACCGCCCGAGAGGGTCGCGACCGGGGCACGGACCGAGTCCACCCGTGCACCGAGCCGGGACAGCACCCGCCAGGCCTCACGCTCCATCGCGACCTCGTCGAGCACGCCGCCGCGCCGCAGCTCCTGGCCGAGGTAGAGGTTCTCGACCACGTCGAGGTCGTCGCACAGGGCGAGGTCCTGGAAGACGGTCGCGATGCCGAGCTGGCGGGCGAGCCCGGGCGAGGTCAGCCCGAGCTCCTGCCCGTCGACAACGAGCTCGCCGGCGTCGGGCACGATCGTCCCCGCCATGATCCCGACCAGGGTCGACTTGCCGGCGCCGTTGTCCCCGACCACGGCGACCACCTCGCGCGGGTGGACGTCGAGGTCGACGTCGACCAGGGCGCGGACCGCGCCGAAGCTGTGCGAGACGCCGCGCAAGGAGAGCACCGGCGTGCCGGCCGTGGTCGAAGGGCCGGAGCCATGACCCGCTCCGTGGTCGGTGGCTGCGCTCATCCGGCCCCCTCCCCCATGAGCTCGAGCCCGCGGCACGCCTCGGCGTACGCCTCGGTGCAGATCTGGTCCACGGTGAAGACCCCACCTCTCACGATCACGCGGTCGACGTTCTGCCTGGTCACACCCACCGGGGTGAGCAGGACGGCCGGCACCCCGGCGACCTCGGCAGTCGCCGTCGGCTCCTCCCCGCGGAGCACCCGCACGGACAGCTCGGCGGCGGTACGGGCCTGCTGGCTGATGGCCTTGTAGACGGTCATGTGCTGGTCTCCCGCGACGATCCGTTGCACCGCCGCCAGCTCTGCGTCCTGCCCCGTCACCGGCGGCACCGGGTCCAGGCCAGCCGCGCGCAGGGCCGAGATCGCCCCGCCCGCGGTGCCGTCGTTGCCCGCGTAGACCCCGACCACCCGGCCCGCGTACTGGGTGAGCTGGCCCTGGACCCACTCCTGAGCCTTGTCGGGGCTCCAGTCCGGGGTGTCGTACTCGGCGAGCACCTCGAGCCCCGAGTCCTCGAGGGCCCGCGCCACGCCCGCCTTGTGCCCGGCCACGTTGGGGTCGGTAGGTGACCCGTGCACCAGGAGCACCCCCTCACCCTCCTCGGTCTCCCCGACGGCCGTGACCAGCGCCTCGCCCTGGACCTGACCGACCCGGGCGGCGTCGTAGGCCACGAAGTAGTCGAGCGGGACGTCGGCGATGAACCTGTCGTAGGCGATGACCGCGACCCCGCGCTCGGCCGCCGTGGTCACGATGCTCTGCGCGGCCGCGGCGTCGACGGCGCCGAGCACGAGCACCTCGGCCCCTTGGGTCAGTGCGGACTCGGCCTGCTGCTGCTGCCGGGCGGCGTCCTGCTGGGCGTTGGCGTAGAGGACGGTGCACTCGGCGCAGCGCTGGGCCACCACCTGCTCGAAGACCGGCCGGTCGATCCCCTCGTACCGCGCGGTCTTGGACTCGGGGAGCAGCAGGGCGATCGTGCGGCCGTCCCCTTCGACGGCCCCCGGCTCCCCCGCCGGCGGACCGGCCGGGTCATGGGTCACGCAGCCCGCGAGGGCCATGCCCAGCACCGAGAGAGCGACCGCGGCGCGCAGCGCGACGGCGGAGCC
>NZ_JALPKN010000175.1 GCF_023630195.1 Actinotalea sp. C106
CGGTCGAGCGGCACGTGACGCGCGGCGCGCGCGTGGCCTGATCGCCACTCGCCGGGCTCGCGGACGTCGACCAGCAGGGCGCCGTCCTGCAGCAGGTCGAGGGCGCGCTCGACCCGCACCGCCCGCGGCAGGGCGTCGGGGTCGCGACGCAGGAGACGGTCGAGCAGGGAGGTCATGGTGGTCCTTTCGGGGGAGTGCCGGCGGGGTGAGGAACCGTCCGACCATACCCCCACGGGTATCTGGTCGACGCGGCGCAGGGCGAAGGCCCCGGCCGTCGCACGCCCGCGGCCCGCCCTCGCTACCGTGGGGAGGGTGAGCAGCTCCCCCTTCCCAGCCCTCTCCGTCGGCACCTTGGACCCGGCGTGGCTCGCCGCGCTCGTGGGCCGTGCCCTCGACGAGGACCTGGGTGCGGCCCCCGGCCGCGACGTGACCACCCAGGCCACCATCCCCGCCGAGCAGCACGGGCTGGCCCACCTCGTCGCGCGGGCCGAGGGCGTCGTCGCCGGGCTCGTCGTCGTGCCCGAGGTGCTCGCCCAGACCGCGGGGCGGCTCGAGGTGCCCGTCCCCACCGTCCGGATGCGGGTGGAGGACGGCGCCGCCGTCGCGCGCGGCGAGGTCCTGGCCGAGCTCGAGGGGCCTGTCCAGGCGCTGCTCGTCGCCGAGCGCACCCTGCTCAACCTCGCGAGCCGGGCCTCAGGGGTCGCGACCCACGCGCGCCGGTGGGCCGTGGCCCTCGCCGGGACCGGGGCGACCGTGCTCGACACCCGCAAGACGACCCCGGGGCTGCGCGCCCTGGAGAAGTACGCGGTGCGCTGCGGGGGCGGCGAGAACAAGCGCATGGGGCTCTACGACGTCGCCATGGTCAAGGACAACCACGTCGCCGCGGCCGGCGGGACAGCCGCGGCGGTCGCGGCGGTGCGGGACCGGTTCCCCGAGGTCGAGATCCAGGTCGAGGCCGACACCGCCGCCCAGGCCATGGAGGCCCTCGACGCGGGGGCCCGCTTCCTGCTGCTCGACAACATGCCGACCCCGCTCCTGCGCGAGGTCGTCGCCGCGGTCCGGGCGCGCGAGGCCGAGACCGGTCCCGTGCTCCTCGAGGCCACGGGCACGCTGACCCTCGACCGGGCCGTCGAGGTGGCCGAGACCGGCGTCGACCACCTCTCGGTGGGGGGCCTGACCCACTCGAGCCCGATCCTCGACCTGGCCCTGGACCTCGTAGGATCGCGGGCGTGACCACGACGCCCGAGCAGCCCGACGCCCCGCAGACCGACGCCCCGCAGGCCGGCTCCGAGCCCCTGGGCGAGGACCTGCCCGAGCAGCTCCGGGTTCGGCGCGAGAAGCGGGACCGCATGCTCGCCGAGGGGCGCGAGGCCTACCCCGTCGGGGTGCCTGTCACCCACGGGGTGGCCGAGGTGCGGGCGACCTACGCGCACCTCGAGGCAGGCGAGGAGACCGAGGACCTCGTCGGCGTCGCGGGGCGCGTCGTCTACCAGCGCAACACGGGCAAGCTGTGCTTCGCGACCGTCCAGGACGGCGAGGGCAACCGGCTCCAGCTGATGCTGAGCCAGGCCGTCGTCGGCCCCGAGTCCCTCGACCGGTTCAAGGCCGAGATCGACCTCGGCGACCACCTCTTCGCCCACGGCAAGGTCATCAGCTCCCGGCGCGGCGAGCTGAGCGTCTTCGTCGACGACTGGCGCCTGGCTGCCAAGGCTCTGCGCCCGCTGCCCGTGCTGCACAAGGACCTCTCGGAGGAGGCCCGCGTGCGCCAGCGGTACGTCGACCTCATCGTGCGCCCGCAGGCGCGGGACATGGTCCGGCTGCGCGCCGCCGTGCTGCGCTCCCTGCGCGAGAACTTCCACCGTCGCCAGTACGTCGAGGTCGACACCCCCATGCTGCAGACCCAGCCCGGCGGGGCGACGGCCCGGCCCTTCACGACCCACATCAACGCCTTCGACCTCGACGTCTACCTGCGGATCGCCCCCGAGCTCTTCCTCAAGCAGGCCGTGGTCGGTGGCGTGGACCGGGTCTTCGAGATCAACCGCAGCTTCCGCAACGAGGGGGCGGACTCGACGCACTCCCCCGAGTTCGCGACCCTCGAGGCCTACGAGGCCTACGGCGACTACGACACCATGGCCGCGCTCACGCAGGACCTGATCCAGACTGCTGCCCTGGACGCCCTGGGAACGACCGCGCTGACCCTGGCCGACGGCACCGGGTACGAGATCGGCGGGCAGTGGCAGACCCTGCACCTGTACCCGTCGCTGTCCCAGGCCCTGGGCGAGGAGATCACCCCGCAGACCCCGCTCGACCGGCTCATGGCCCTGGTCGCGCGGTTCGACCTGCAGATCGACCCGCGCAAGCAGACCCACGGCAAGCTGGTCGAGGAGCTGTGGGAGCACCACGTGGGGGACACGCTGCACGCCCCGACCTTCGTGCGGGACTTCCCGGTCGACACGAGCCCCCTCACCCGTGACCACCGCGAGCAGCCCGGTGTCGTCGAGAAGTGGGACCTGTACATCCGCGGCGTCGAGACCGCGACCGCCTACTCCGAGCTCGTGGACCCGGTGATCCAGCGCGAGCGCTTCGAGGCCCAGGCGCGGCTCGCGGCGGCCGGGGACGACGAGGCCATGCGCATCGACGAGGAGTTCCTCGCCGCCATGGAGCACGCCATGCCCCCGGCAGGCGGCATGGGAATGGGGATCGACCGGCTGCTCATGGCCCTCACGGGTCTGAACATCCGCGAGACCATCCTCTTCCCCCTGGTCAAGCCGCTCTCCTGACGGTGGCGGGCCGGGCGTAGGATCGGCTCCATGCACCCTGCTCTCCAGGCCCTCGGCGCCGTGATCCCGTCGGTGGGCGTCGGCATGATCTTCTGGTTCGCGATGCGCGCGATCATCCGCGCGGACCGCCGCGAGCGCCTGGCCCTCGCGCGCCTGGATGCCGAGGAAGAGCGCGCCCGCGCGGAGCAGAACGCCCCCTGAAACGCCTTTCGACGAGGCCGTCGCGGAACTCTTCGCGCGGGACCACGCGTCCGTACGTCCGCGTACCGGAATCGTCGCAACAATGTGATGGGTCGGTGAATACGCCCACCCACGACGACGGCGAATGCATCCCGCGAGAACTCGGGGTAGTCTTTCGGCGACCAGCATATTTCCGGGCGAAAGAAGAATGTCATGGCACAGAAGGTTCAGGTCGTCCTTCTCGACGACCTCGACGGTGGCGCGGCGGACGAGACCGTGTCGTTCGCGCTCGACGGCGTCTCCTACGAGATCGACCTCAGCAGCGAGAACGCCTCCGCCCTTCGCGAGGCCTTCGCGTCCTGGGTCGGCCACGCCCGCAAGGTCGGCGGCCGCACCAAGTCGGCCCGTCGCGCCGGCGCCCCCCGCTCCGGTGCGAGCAGCGACAGCGCAGCGATCCGCGAGTGGGCGCGTTCGAACGGCTTCACGGTCAACGACCGTGGCCGCATCCCCGCCGAGGTCAAGGCGGCGTACGACAACCGCTGAGCAGGGTGGGCGGGACCATCCGCCCGACGACGTGACGAGGGCCCGGCAGCAGCGCTGCCGGGCCCTCGTGCGTGGGTGGCCCTGCACCTGCCGGATCAGGCCGGTCGCACCCCGGTGAGCTCGCGGACCGCGGCGTACTGCTCGCGGAGGGCCGGCACGGCGGGGGCCCGGTGCACCTCGACCGAGGAGGCCGCCCACGCGGGGGCCGTCGAGGCCTCGCCCGCCCCGGAGGCACGGGCCGCGAGCACCCACGCAGCCTGACGTGCGGCGCCGTCGGCCACGTACTCGCCCGGGGCAGGGACCGAGACGTCCAGGCCCAGGACGCTCGGCGCGATCCGCCGTACGGCCTCGGACTGCGCCCCGCCCCCGATCAGCTGGATCCGCTCGACGGGCACCCCTTGGGCACGGAGTGCGTCGAGGCCGTCGGCCTGACCGCACAGCATGCCCTCGACCGCGGCGCGAGCGAGGTTCGCGGGGGTGGTGTTGGCCAGGCGCAGGCCGTGCAGGGCCCCGGTGGCGTCGGGCCGGTTGGGGGTCCGCTCGCCCTCGAGGTAGGGCACCATCACGAGCCCCTCGGCCCCGGCGGGGGCTGAGAGCGCGAGGGCGCTGAGCCCGGCGTGGTCCACGCCGAGCATGCGTGCCGCGGCGTCCAGCACCCGGGAGGCGTTGAGGGTCGCGGTCAGCGGCAGGTAGCGGCCGGTCGCGTCGGCGAAGCCGGTGACCATGCCCGACGCGTCGGCGATCGGGCTGGATGCCACGGCCGAGACGACCCCCGAGGTGCCGATCGACAGGGCGACGTCGCCGCTGCGCATGCCGAGCCCGAGGGCGGCGGCCGCGTTGTCCCCGGCCCCCGGACCGATGAGGAGCGGGCCGCCAGGACGGTCGACCACGTGCGCGGCCTCCCAGGGGGCGACCACCCGCGGCAGCACGGCGTCGTGCCCGAGCCCCAGCACCAGCAGGTCGCGGCGGTAGTCCTCGGTGAAGGGGGACCAGTACCCGGTGCCGGAGGCGTCGGACCGGTCGGTGGCGAGTGTGGCGAGGTCGCTGCCCGGGCCGTACCCGGCCAGGCGCCAGGACAGCCAGTCGTGGGGCAGGGCCACGGCGGCGACGCGGGCGGCGTTCTCGGGCTCGGCGTCGCGCAGCCAGCGCAGCTTGGTCACGGTGATCGAGGCGACGGGGACCGAGCCGATGGCCTGCGCCCAGGACGCGGCGCCGTCCCTCGAGCGGGGTGTGTCCTCGGTGACCGAGTCGCCCAGCTCGGCGATGAGCTCCCGGGCCGCGGGGGCCGAGCGGGAATCGTTCCAGAGCAGGGCCGGGCGGATCACCTCGCCCTGCTCGTCGAGCACGACCATGCCGTGCTGCTGGCCGCCGACCGCCACGGCAGCGACGTCGTCGAGCCCGCCGGCCTGGGCGAGGGCCTCCTCGAGGGCGGTCCACCAGTGCTCGGGGTGGACCTCGGTGCCCTCGGGGTGGCTGGCGCGGCCCGAGCGGACCAGGGCGCCGCTCTCGGCGTCGCGGATGACGACCTTGCAGGACTGGGTGGACGAGTCCACCCCGGCGACGAGCGCCATCGCTCCTCCTCGGAGTACGGCTGGTGGGACGGGGACGGGGACGGGGACGGGCGCCGACGTCCGGCCGGCCAGGGTCGGTCGGGCTGGACGCTGCGCCGGGTCGGTCGACCACGAGGGCCGACCGACCCGACGCAGCGGCCGGTCAGAGGATCAGCGTGCCCCGATGGCGTGCTCGAGGGCGAGCTGGTTGAGGCGGACGAAGCCGAAGCCGCGCTCGGCGACCACGTCGACGTCGAGGTCCTCGTAGGCCGAGGTGTCGGCGAGGAGGTCGGCGAGGGTCTCGCCCTCGGCGAGGGTCGGCGTGGCGAGCTCGAGCACGCCGGCGGCCTCGAGGGCCTCCTGGACCTCGGGGTCGGCGCGGAAGGCCTGCGCCCGCTCCTTGAGCAGCAGGTAGGTGGTCATGTTGGCCGCGGCCGAGTCCCACACGCCCTGGAAGTCCTCGGTGCGCGAGGGCTTGTAGTCGAAGTGGCGCGGGCCGTCGTACCGCGGGCCCCCGCTCGGGAAGCCGTTCTCGACGAGGTCGACCGTGGCGAAGGCCGAGAAGAGGTCGCCGTGACCGAAGACGAGGTCCTGGTCGTACTTGATCGAGCGCTGGCCGTTGAGGTCGATGTGGAAGAGCTTCTCCGACCACAGGGCCTGGGCCAGGCCGGTGGTGTAGTTCAGGCCCGCCATCTGCTCGTGGCCGGTCTCGGGGTTGAGGCCCACGATGTCCCCGTGCTCGAGCTGGGCGATGAAGCCCAGGGCGTGGCCGACGGTCGGCAGCAGGATGTCGCCGCGGGGCTCGTTGGGCTTGGGCTCGAGGGCGATGCGCAGCCCGTAGCCCTTCTCCTTGATGTAGGCGGCGACGGTGTCGATGCCCTCGGCGTAGCGGTCGTGCGCGGCGTTGAGGTCCTTGGCCGAGTCGTACTCGGCCCCCTCGCGCCCGCCCCACATGACGAAGGTGTCGGCGCCGAGCTCGGCGGCGAGGTCGACGTTGCGCACGATCTTGCGCAAGCCGTAGCGGCGCACCCGGCGGTCGTTCGAGGTGAACGCGCCGTCCTTGAAGATCGGGTGGCTGAAGGTGTTGGTGGTGACCATCTCGACGGTGATGCCGGTCTCGTCGAGGGCGCCCTTGAAGCGCGTGAGGATCCGGTCGCGCTCGGCGGCGTCGGAGCCGAAGGGCACGACGTCGTCGTCGTGGAAGGTCACGTGGGCGGCGCCGAGCTCGGCGAGCTTGTGGACCGACTCGACCGGGTCGAGCCAGGGGCGGCTCGCGGCACCGAACTGGTCCTGGGCGTTCCAGCCGACGGTCCACAGACCGAAGGAGAACTTGTCAGCGGGGGTGGGCTTGGGCGCCATGAGTGGCTCTCCTCGATGAGAACGGTGGTCGGGCGGGCCGACCGGCGATCGACGCCCGGAGACCCCGGCGCGCCATTTGTTGTATGGATGAACTTATGCCCTGAGGTCGGTAGGGTCAAGGCATGAGCGCTCGGGCAGGTCACCTCGGCGCACGCCGCGCCGGTGGGGGAGCGGCCCGCCAGCAGAGCCTGCGCCAGCACAACCTGGGCCTGACCCTGCGCCGCGTCGTCGACGCCCCGAGCCCGGTCTCCCGTGCGGACATCGCCGGGTCCACGGGGCTGACCCGGGCGACGGTCTCCGCCCTCGTCGACCGCCTCATCGCCCTCGGCCTGGTCGCCGTGCTCGAACCCCTCGTCGCTGGGCGGGCCGGCCCCCCCGCCCGGCCC
>NZ_JALPKN010000176.1 GCF_023630195.1 Actinotalea sp. C106
GCGTCGAGGTCGTCGACGAGGGCGGCCGCGACCACCAGGACGGGGCGGTCGGCGCGGCTCATGAGACCAGTGTCCCTGACCCGTCGCCTCAGCGCGGCAGGTGCCAGGACCCGTGGGCCGCCTCGGCCAGCTGGGCCGCGAGCGGGGCGGGGTCCTCACCGGTGCTGCGACGCCACCGGCTGGACCGGCCGGTGACCAGGACGTAGAGGTCGACCGTGCGCCCGGCTCGGGCCTCGGCCACGACGAGGCGGTTGAGCCTGCAACGCTCCTCCGCGGTGGCCTGCTGGCAGTCCCGGCGGGAGATCTCCCCCAGACCGTGGCGTACGCCGAAGGTCCGGCTCAGGTTCGTCGAGGCCCCGACGTAGCGCGCGGTGCCGCCCTGCACCAGGGCGAAGACGCCGCTCGCCGAGGGCAGCTCGTGCTCGGGCTCGATCCGGCCGAAGGGCCCCATCGCCCAGGCCGGGTACCGCTGCTCGACCGCCGCCATGCCGGCGAGCGGGGAGTGCTCGTACACGGTGCCGTCGTCCTCGAGCTCGACCAGCAGCCGACCCGCGTAGGTCAGGGTGCGCCGGGCCAGGACCAGATGGTCCGGCGCCCAGTGCTCATCGCCCGGCGGCGGGACGGCCGGACGATCCACGTTCACCTGCCTCGGACGAGGCCCGTGGGGGCCGGAGACTGAGCGCTCCGACACTACCCGCGCCGTCGTCGGTCCGCGCCGTGAACCTCGCGGACACGCACGGAGCCCGCTGGTGCGACCGGCCTCGGGCGGCCGGTCAGCGGATCACCGGGTGAGCGGGTCAGCGCAGGCCGATCTCACGGGCGCAGGCCACGGCGTCGGCGCGGGTGGAGACACCGAGCTTCTTGTAGACGCTGCGCACCTGCGACTTCACGGTGTTGCGCGTGACGAAGAGCTTGGAGGCGATCTCCTCGAGGGTGACGTCCTCGTCGAGGTTCGAGAGGATCACGCGCTCACGGCGGGTGAGGGGCTCGGCCGAACGCTGGGTGGGGACCATGTGCTGCAGTTCCATCGTCATGAGAATCTCCAGGGGGCGGCGGTGCTGGGGGGCTCCGCGAATCGTGCTGACACCTGAAGAGAGCGGTGAGTTCACCCGCCATGACGCGGTTTTCACCCGCGATCTCGTGACTATGGGGTTGCGGACCATGATCATCGTGAGAATTCAACCCCCCGGACGGGCGTTGTTGCAGGTCACGACAGTGTGATACATCACCGTATCGAGTGAGAGGTTCACCTGATCGGAGCAACGGATCTGCCCCGACGGGGCCCTGCGCCGGGGAGGACGACGGCTCGGGGCGGGGGCCGGCGACAGCGCGCCGACCCCCGCACGAGGCACCGCCTCAGGCGTCGAGCAGGGCCGAGTACTCCTCGGCGCTGAGCAGCCCGGTGGCGTCGTCGACGTCGACCCGGATCAGCCAGCCGCCCTCGTAGGGCTCGTCGTTGACCAGCTGGGGCTCGTCGACCACGGCCTGGTTGACCTCGGCCACCGTCCCGGTGACAGGGGCGTAGATCTCCGAGACGGACTTGGTCGACTCGACCTCGCCGCACACGGTCCCCGCGGTGATGCGGTCCCCCACGGAGGGCAGCTCGATGAACACCAGCTCGCCGAGGGCCTCGGCGGCGTTCTCGGTGATGCCGATGGTCACGGGGGTGCCCTCGCGGACCCACTCGTGCTCGGCGGTGTACTTCAGCTCAGCAGGCACGTTGCTCACGACGATCTCCTCAGGATCACAGGCACGGGTCAGGGACGGCGGTAGAAGGGCAGGGGGACGACGCGAGCGGGCTCGGGCCGACCCCGTACCTCGACGGCGAGCTCGGTGCCCTCGCCGCTGACCTCAGGGGTCACGTACGCCATGGCGATCGGGTAGCCGAGGGTCGGCGACGGCGCCCCCGAGGTGACCTCGCCGACGACGGGACCGTCCGGCACGAGCACCGCGTAGCCGTGCCGCGCGGCCCGACGCCCGAGGCCCTGCAGGCCGACCAGCACGCGGGCGGGCTGCGACCCGGCCCGGGCCTCGAGCGGACCACGACCGACGAAGTCCAGCGGCTCGCCGTCCTCGTCGACCTTGTCCAGGCGGACGACGCGACCCATCCCCGCGTCGTGCGGGGTGGTGGTGGTGTCGAGCTCGTTGCCGTAGAGGGGCATGCCCGCCTCGAGGCGCAGGCTGTCGCGGCAGGCCAGGCCCGCAGGCACCAGCCCGTCCTCGGCGCCGGTCTCGAGCAGGGCCCGCCACAGGGTCGGGGCGTCCTCAGGGCTGACGTAGAGCTCGAAGCCGTCCTCCCCGGTGTACCCGGTGCGCGCGACGACCGCCTCGACCCCGGCCACCAGGGCCGCGGTGCACGCGTAGTAGCGCAGGCCGCTCACCCCGCTGCGGCCGTCCTCGCTGACCAGGCGTCCGAGGATCCCCGCGGCAGCCGGGCCCTGGACGGCCACCAGGGCCGTGGTCGCGGACTCGTCGGTCACCTCGACGCCGCTGCACCGCTCCTGCAGCTCGGTCAGGACCGTCTCGACGTTCGAGGCGTTCGCCACGACCAGGTAGCCCTCGGGCCCGGTGCGGTAGACGACCAGGTCGTCCAGCACCCCGCCGTCGGGGGCGCACAGCATGGTGTAGCGGGCGCGGCCCACCGCGAGGGCGGAGAGGTTGCCGACCAGGGCGCGGTCCAGGGCATGCCCGGCCCCGGGCCCCGCCACGCGGATCTCCCCCATGTGGGACAGGTCGAACAGCCCGGCCGCGGAGCGCACCGCGTGGTGCTCGGTGAGATCCGAGGTATAGCGCAGCGGCATCTGCCAGCCCGCGAAGGGGGTCAGGGTCGCGCCGAGGGCCACGTGCTCCTCGTGCAGCGGGGAGCGGCGCGGCTGCTCCTCACCGAGCTCGACGGCGTCGTCGGTGGTGGTCGTCATACGTACTCCTCGATCGGCGGGCACGAGCACACGAGGTTGCGGTCCCCCGCAGCCTGGTCGATCCGACGCACCGGCGGCCAGTACTTGTCCTGGCGCAGGCCCGCCACGGGGAAAGCCGCGGTCTGCCGGCTGTACGGGGCCGACCACTCCTCACCCGTGACCATGGTGGCGGTGTGCGGCGCGTTCCGCAGCGGGGACTCGGCGAGGGACCACGTCCCGGCCTCGACCTCGGCGATCTCCGCGCGGATCGCGATCATCGCCTCGCAGAAGCGGTCCAGCTCGGCGAGGTCCTCGCTCTCGGTGGGCTCGACCATCAGCGTGCCGGCCACCGGGAAGCTCAGCGTCGGGGCGTGGAAGCCGTAGTCGATGAGCCTCTTGGCGACGTCCTCGGCCGTCACCCCTGTCGCCTTGGTCAGGGCGCGCAGGTCGAGGATGCACTCGTGGGCCACCCGCCCACCAGGGCCGGTGTAGAGCACGGGGAAGTGCTCGGTCAGGCGGGTCGCGAGGTAGTTGGCGCCCAGCACGGCCATCTCCGTCGCACGCCGCAGCCCGTCTCCGCCCATGAGGGCGACGTAGGCCCAGGAGATCGGCAGGATCCCGGCCGACCCCTGCGGCGCTGCCGAGACCTGCGTGACACCACGGCCCGGCAGGAAGGGCACCAGGTGCTCGGCCACCGCGACCGGCCCGACGCCGGGGCCGCCGCCCCCGTGCGGGATGCAGAAGGTCTTGTGCAGGTTCAGGTGCGAGACGTCGCCGCCCAGCTCACCCGGCTGCGCGAGGCCGACCAGGGCGTTGAGGTTCGCCCCGTCGATGTAGACCTGCCCGCCCGCGGCGTGGACGAGCTCGCAGACCTCGCGCACGTGCTCCTCGTAGACCCCGTGGGTCGAGGGGTAGGTGATCATGATGGCGGCGACGTCCTGCGCGTGGGCCTCGAGCTGGGCGCGCAGGTCGGCCATGTCCACCTCGCCGTCGGCCGCGGTCTTGACCACCACCACGCGCATCCCGGCGAGGACGGCCGAGGCCGCGTTGGTGCCGTGGGCCGAGGCCGGGATCAGGCACACGTCCCGCTCTCCGTGGCCGTTGGCCTTGTGGAACTCGCGGATGGCCAGCAGGCCGGCGAGCTCGCCCTGCGACCCGGCGTTGGGCTGCACCGAGACGGCGGCGTAGCCGGTGATCTCGGCGAGCCAGGTCTCGAGCTCGGTGATGAGCTCCTGGTAGCCGCGGGTCTGGTCCGCGGGGGCGAAGGGATGCAGGTTCGCGAAGCCGGGCCAGGAGATGGGCTCCATCTCGACCGCGGCGTTGAGCTTCATCGTGCAGGAGCCCAGCGGGATCATCGTGCGGTCCAGCGCCAGGTCCCGGTCGGCGAGCCGCCGCATGTAACGCATCAGCGCCGTCTCCGACCGGTACCGGTGGAAGGTGGGGTGCTCGAGGTAGGCGCTCGTCCGGCGCAGGGCAGCCTCGAGCCCGAGCTCGCCCTCCTCGCGGGCGGTCCGGCCGTCCTGGGAGCTGGTCTCGCCGGCGTGGGCGAGGACGGAGCGGACGGTCTCGATCTGGGCCTCGGTGGTGGTCTCGTCGGTGGCGACCGAGACGTGGTCGGCGTCGACCCGGTGCAGGTTGATGCCTGCGGCGCGGGCGTCGGCGAGGGCCTGGTCGGCCTTGCCGGGGACGCGCACCAGCACGGTGTCGAAGAAGCGCTCGTGCACCACCTCGACGCCGGCCGCCCGCGCCCCCTCGGCGAGGGTCACGGCACGCGAGTGCACCCGCTCGGCGATGGCACGCAGCCCGTCGGGCCCGTGGTGCACCGCGTAGAAGGAGGCGACGACGGCGAGCAGGGCTTGAGCGGTGCAGATGTTGCTCGTGGCCTTCTCGCGGCGGATGTGCTGCTCACGGGTCTGCAGGGCCAGCCGGTAGCCGGGGGCGCCGTCCGCGTCGGTGCTGACCCCGACGAGCCGGCCCGGGAGCATGCGCTCGAGGCCCTGGCGCACCGACATGAAGGCCGCGTGCGGGCCGCCGTAGAACAGCGGGACGCCGAAGCGCTGGGCCGAGCCGACCGCGACGTCGGCCCCCAGCTCCCCGGGCGGGGTGAGCAGGGTGAGGGAGAGCAGGTCGGCCGCGACCGTGACCAGGGCACCGCGCTCGTGGGCCTGCTCGACCAGCGGCGCGAGGTCCCGCACCACCCCCGAGGCGCCGGGCTGCTGCACGACCACGCCGACGACCTCCTCGGGCAGGTCGGCCGGCAACCCGTCGGTCAGGTCGGTGACGACCAGGGGCAGCCCGATGGCCTCGGCCCGGCCGCGCAGCACCGCGAGGGTCTGCGGCAGGGTGTCCGCGTCGACGACGACGACGCCCTCGGGCCGGCCCTTGACCGCCCGGCGCATGAGCAGCACGGCCTCGGTCACGGCGGTGGCCTCGTCGAGCAGCGAGGCCCCGGCCACCGGCAGGGCGGTCAGGTCGCTGATGACGGTCTGGAAGTTGAGCAGGGCCTCGAGGCGGCCCTGGCTGATCTCGGGCTGGTAGGGGGTGTACGCGGTGTACCAGCCCGGGTTCTCGAGCACGTTGCGGCGGATCACCGGCGGGGTGGTGGTGCCGTGGTACCCCTGACCGATCATCGAGGTGAGCACCTCGTTGCGGCCCGCGATGCGCTGCAGCTCGGCCAGCACCTCGCTCTCGCCGCGGGCGGGGGGCAGGTCGAGAGGGCGCGGCTGGCGGATGCTCGCGGGCACGGCCTGGTCGATCAGGGCCTCGAGGGACTCGGCGCCCACGGTCGCGAGCATGTGGGCGGTCTCGGCGTCGCGAGGGCCGACGTGGCGGTCGACGAAGCCCTCGGCGGCTGAGGTGTGCGGCTGGTTCACGAACGCTCCGGGGGGACGTGCCCGGCGCGCGCCGGACGGGGTCAGGGACCTCCCCGCTCTGTCATCCACCGGCCCGGAGGCAGGCGACCTGAGAGTTTTGCCGGTCCGCCGTGTGCCTCGTGAGGCACCGGGGCGCGCCGACTTGCACCGTCGGTGAGCCGCACCCGAGGGCGCGGCCGCTTTCCAGAGTTGCTTCGCCACGGCGGTACGTGGGCCTGAGAGATTCCCGGGGAGGGTTGCTCCTTCGGCGCCTCGCCGACGTGCGGGAAGGACTCTCCCGCCGTGGTTCGAGCAGCGTGTTCGATTGTGGGGTCGACTATAGGCCCGGGACAGGGCCCGGGTCAGCGCCCGGCCCGGATCAGGACCGCGGGCTTACCGGTCCGGTCGACTCGCGGACCATCAGCTGCGGGCTGATCGCGATGCGGTGCACCGGGCGGTGCGGGTCGGCGATCCGCTTCACGAGCAGGTCCACCGCGGCGTGCCCGACTCATCGAGACCTGCGAGCAAGGAACCATGGGTAGACGATCAGAGGCGATCAGAGCGAGATGCCTCCATGTTTGACCTTGTGAGTTTGTGAGCGATTGACTCCGTCGGGTCGGGGTGAAGGGGCATCCGAGCCGGGAGCGCCCAGACGGCGCCCCGGCGAATCCGCGGAGGAGCACCATGCGCGTCAAGGGCACCGGGTCTGCGCACTCACCCCTGGGCGCGTCGTCCACGACGCCGTCCCGGCCGGCGAGCAGCCCGCTGACCGGCTGGGACCGGGCCCGCTGGGCCGCCCTCGCCGACGACCTGCTCACCGGGGTGCGCCCCTACGGCTCCCCCGACCACGCACGGATCGAGCTGCCCGGAGCGCCCGGCGGGTACGGCCGCGACGTCGACGGGCTCGAGGGCTTCGCCCGCACCTTCCTGCTCGCCGGGTTCCGGATGGCCGGCGAGCGCGGGGCCGACCCGCGCGGCGACGCCCAGTGGTACGCCGAGGGCCTCGCGGCCGGGACA
>NZ_JALPKN010000177.1 GCF_023630195.1 Actinotalea sp. C106
CAGCTCGGCGACGCGCTCGGACCACGCGCAGGGGCCGCAGCAGGACCGCGGCCGGCGCCACGAGCTCGGCGAGGACGAGGTGCGGCTCCTTGGTCACCAGGCGGCCCAGGGCCCGGACCAGGCCGCTCACCACGGCGAGAAGGGCGACGACGGGGACCACGGGCAACGGCACCCCCACGAGCTGGGAGTGCAGGTAGGCCTGCCGCCGGGCCTGGGCCGAGCGCCGGGCGTCCCAGCCCGGACGGTTGAGCACCGCCCCGCCGAGGGGTCGGGCGAGGGTCGCCTGCGCGTGGTGGACCACGGCTCGGGGGACGACGACGACGCGGTGCCCGGCCAGGCGTGCCCGGCGCGAGAGGTCCAGGCCGTCGCCGTAGGGACCCAGGGCGGGGTCGGTACCGCCCAGGTCGGTCCACACGTCGCGCCGGACGAGAGCGCCGGCGGTGCCGACCCCGAGCACGTCCTCACGTCCGTCGTGCTGCCCCTGGTCGACCTCGGGCTCGTCGATCCCCGTCATGCGCCGCCCGAAGCGAGAGGTCGCGATACCCACCTCGACCACCCGCGGGGTCTCGCCGGGCAAGGACCAGGTGCGCTGCTTGCTGCCCGCGACGGCCACCGAGGGGGCGAGCTCGACCGCTCGGAGCAGCGCGGCCAGGGCGCCGGGCTCGGGGGCGCTGTCGTCGTGGAGGAGCCAGAGCCATCCCTCACGCCCCCCGACGAGGTCGGCGGCGGCCAGCCCCTGCCGCACGGCCTCCCCGAAGGTGCTCGCGTGGGGTGCCGCGTGCACGGTGACCCGGGAAGGGTCCGGGGGGCCCGCCGACCAGTGGCCGGCGACGAGGCTCGCGAGCCCGGGCTCAGGGCCGTGCGGGTCGGCGTCGACGAGCACGACCTGCTGCGGCGCACGGTGCTGGGCCGCGAGGGCGGCGAGGGTCTCCTCGAGGTACTCGCTGGGGCCACGCGTGACCACCACCGCGGTGACCTCGGGACCGTAGGGTCGCTCGACGGGCGCGCCGTGGACTGTCGGAGCGTCAGTCATGGGTGCCCGGGGAGCGCCGTGAGGGGCCGCGAAGGCCTCTCAGACGACGCGCTTCTTCAGCTTGCGGCGCTCGCGCTCGGACAGCCCGCCCCAGATGCCGAACCGCTCGTCGTTCTCGAGGGCGTACTCGAGGCACTCGGACCGGACCTCGCAGCCGGTGCACACGCGCTTGGCCTCACGGGTCGAGCCGCCCTTCTCGGGGAAGAACGCCTCAGGGTCGGTCTGCGCGCACAGCGCGCGCTCCTGCCAGCCCATGACGGTGTCGTCCTCGGCCGTGCCGAAGAGCGGGAGCACCGGCGCCACATCTGCTGCCGGCACCGAGTGGTCGGTCGGGAACGATGCCTCGTCGTCGAGCAGGTTCCACATGTCCGCCAGCCTTCCGTGCAGAGCGGCCCCGGTCAGAACCGCATGCATGGAATTACACGCGTGTCATCCACACCAGTCAAGCGGTGATGTGTTAGATCCGTGCCCTCGTCGCGAGCGTAGTGGGTGAAAACGGTGCAGGACGGACACGATCTCACCCGCCTTGCGGTGGCGCAGAGCGCCCCTCACCCAGATGGCCCAGCCCCCGGGGGCATCGTGAGGCACCGGGCACCGTGGTCGTGATGGACGCGAACCATGCGTAGCAGGCCTGCTGCCACGAGCAGGCAACCGGCCATCTCGAGGCTCTCCTCGACCGCGACCGCACTGATGAAGGCAGCACGATCGCCGTGCTGCTCCCGGGCCCACGTCGAGGCGAGCTCACCCAGCACAGCACCGAGGACGAGGACCAGGACCCCGGCCGGGACCAGCCGACCCGCCGACCCCGGCAGCCCTCGTCCCCACCGCACCAGCAGGACCACCCCGGCCGCGATCAGCAGGGCGAGGAGCACCCAGACCACCGGCTCACCGCGTCGGCCGTCCTCGAGGAGGAGCGCGAGCAGGTCCTCGTGCCACCGGAGCATCCCGTCCAGGCCCAGCAGGGTGCTGACCACGACCGTCGCCACCCACCGGCGTCTGCGTCCCGGCTCGAGGGCGGCCAGGACCGCCGCCGCTGCCGCGACGGTGAGGAACAGGAGGCTGCGCCACATGGCCGGGACCGTCCCGGGCTGGTTGAGGGCGAAGGCCTCGAGCCACGGCCCCGGCGCGCGGTCCGGGCGCGAGACGAGGTGAAGCACGAGGCCGGTCACGACCAGCGCGCCCGAGACCGCACCGAGGGGCACCAGCAGCAGGCGCAGGCGCAGGGGCCGTCCGGTCGGGGTCATCGCGCCACCGTAGCGACGGGCACCGACGTCGGGCCCGGGCCTAGGCTGGACGGGTGATCTCACCGACGACCGTCCCCGGGCTGCTGCAGTCCCTCGCCGCCGACGCCGGGCGTCCACGCCTGACCTGGTACGGGCCGGAGGGCGAGCGCATCGAGCTCTCGGGGCACGTCCTGGACAACTGGGTGACGAAGACCGCGAACCTGCTGGCCGAGGAGTTCGGGGCAGGCCCCTCCCACCGCGTGCTCGTCGACCTACCCCCGCACTGGCGCACCGTGGTGTGGGCCCTGGCGGTCTGGCGGGTCGGCGCGCACCTCGTGCTCGGCGAGGACGAGTCCGCGGACCTGGTCGTGACCGACCAGCCCCAGGCTCACGCCGACGCCGTCGAGCTGGTCGCGGTCGCCCTGCCGGCCCTGGCCCGGAGGTTCGACGGGACGCTGCCCGCGGGGGCCATCGACGCCGCGAGCGCGGTGATGACGTACGGGGACATGCTGACCTGGATGCCGGAGGCCGTCCCGACGGCTCCGGCCTTGACCGTGGGCGAGGGCTCCCCCGTCCCGCACGGTGAGCTGCTCGCCTGGGCACGGCCCACCGCCGGCACTCCTGGACGCCGGGTCCTGGTCGAGGTCGCCGGGGCGGGCGCCGCTGAGGTCCTGCGCGAAGTCATGAAGGTCTACGCCGACGACGGTTCGGTGGTCCTCTGGGCGACCGACCCGAACGAGCCCGCGGACCAGGTCGCCGCGCGCCGCGAGCGCGTCGAGGAGACCGAGCGCGTCACCGGCTGAGCAGGAGGGGCTCCACCTCCCGGCGCGGCCGCGCCGGGTCAGAGGAGCGCGTCGATCGCGTCGGCGACGGTGGCGCTCGGGGTGTAGTCCTCGCGGGCGTCTGACGACCGGTAACGCTGCGGGTCCTCCAGGAACGCCCGGAGCCTCCCCACGTCCAGGCGCGTCAGGACCATCGTGCGCCCCTCGCCCGCGTCCCGCTCCGTGTGCGCACGGTGGACGGCGCACGGGATGCTCAGGTGGGCGCTCTCCTCCTGCAGGCCACCGCTGTCGGTCACCACGAACTGCGCTCCGGCGAGCACCGGCAGGAAGGCGACGTAGCTGAGCTTGTCCTCGATCCGGAAGTGCTCCGCGTCGAACACATCGAGCAGGCCGTACTGCTCGAGGCGCTCACGTTCCGACGCCCCGGCGAAGTAGATGATCGGCACCCGGCGGCTGTACTCCTTCAGGATCTCGAGCGCCTGCCGGTAGAGGTCCTCCCGCCGCACCAGCTCGAAGCGGTGCAAGGTCGCGACGGCGTAGACCTCGGGCAGCTGGACCGTGTGGCGGCCGGGGCGTGCGAGCGCGTACCGCACCGCGTCCACGACGGTGTTGGCCCCGGTGGTCACGATCACCCCCCGACGCCGCCGAAGGTGGTGCGCCTCGACCGGGGTCGGCGGGAAGTGCAGGTCCGCCAGACGACCGACGACGCGGCGGTTGAGCTCCTCAGGGAAGGGATGCAGGAGGTTGCCGCTACGCAGGCCGGCCTCGACGTGCCCCACCCGGGCCCCCAGCGCGCGCCCGACGAGTGCGCCCAGCGGAGCGGTGAAGGTGTCGCCGTGGACGAGGACAAGCGGCGGGGTGCCGTCGCTCGCGAGCCGCTGAGCGAGATCGGCGCGCCGGCGCACGACGGTTCCTGCCAACCGCGCCACCCAACGGGGGACGTCCGCCGGTCGCGCGATGTTCCGGGCGCTCTCGCGCGGCACGAGCCACACCTGCGGAGCGGGGAGGCCGAGGTCGTCCAGGGTGCCCGCGAGCTCCTCGACGTGCTGGCCGGAGTACCAGATCTCCACGGCACGACCCCGCGCCACGAGCTCGTGGTGCACCGGCGAGATCTTGATGAGCTCCGCGGTCGTGCCGACGATGAACGCGATCAACGCGGTACCCCTCTGTGGTCTCCACCTGCGGTGGAGCAAGGGTACGCGGACGCCTGCCCGTCCGAGCCGGGCCCTTCGGGCCACTGCGTGCTCGGCTAGGGTTGGCCGGTGCCCTCCCCCACGCGCGACGACGCTCTCGGGACGCCACCCCCGCTCCACACCCTCAGCGTGGTGATTCCCGTCTACAACGAGGAGCGTTGGATCCGCCGTTGCGTGACGGCGCTCGTGGACGCGGCCGAGCAGGCCGGGCTGGCCCTGGACGTCGTCGTCGTGGACGACGGCAGCGACGACGCGACCCCCGAGGAGCTCCGGCACCTCGCCGCCGAGTACGGTCTGCGTGTCGTGACCCAGCCCAACGAGGGTCGGCTCGCTGCCCGCAGCACTGGGCTCGCCGCGGCGAGCGAGCCCTGGGCGCTCCTCCTGGACAGCCGCGTGATCGCTGAGCCCTCCGGGCTCGCATGGGTTCGGGAGCAGATCTCGTCGCACCCCGAGCGCCAGGTGTGGTGCGGTCACGTCGACGTCGACACGAGCGGCAACGTCTTCGCCGCGTTCTGGTCCGGCCTGGTCAAGATCGGGTGGCGCCGCTACACGTCCGATCCACGGCTGGTCTCCTTCGGTGCGGAGGAGTTCGACGCGTACCCCAAGGGCACCGGGTGCCTCCTGCTCCCCACCGGCCTCCTCCGCGAGGCGGTCGGTGGGTTCGAGTCGCTCTTCGACGACCAGGGTCTGGCGAGCGACGACACTCGGCTGCTGCGGTTCGTCGCGGGCCGGAGCCGCATCTGGCTCGCGCCCGACTTCGCGTTCCGCTACCACGGCAAGCAGGGCTTGCGCGGGTTCCTCCGCCAGTCGTACTTCCGAGGCACGACCTTCGTCGACGGATACCTCGGGCAGGCAGGTGCGGTGCGGCGCGCCCTGATCGCCGCGATCTGCGGCGGCGCCGCTCTGGTCGCCCTGGCCGCGCGCAAGCCTGCGTGGGGGGCCGCGGGCACGGTGGCGATCACCGCCGCCCTCACGGCCGCCGTCCGCCGGGTGGGCGGCACGCGTGAGGAGGCGAAGGCCACCGCGATGCTGACACCGGTGTTCGCCGTCGTCTTCGGCTCCGGGGTCCTCCGCGGCCTCGTCCTTGCCGCTGCGCGTGCCACCCGCCGCGGCGTCTCACCACGGTGAGCGAACCCGACGGGACCCTCCCGGCCGGCTCTCCGCGCGGGCACCGCGGCCCGTCGAGCGTGGCGCGGGTCGGGGTCGCGATCGCCGTCGCGAGCGCTGCGGGCTACGCGTTGCTGGTACTCGTCGGACGCTCGCTCACGCCCGCCGACTTCGCTCTCTTCGTCGCCTTCTGGGGCGTGCTCTTCGGGCTCGGCTCGTCGCTGTCGACCGTCGAGCAAGAGACGGCGCGGGTCGCCGCGAGCGAGGACGGGCAGGACACCGGTCCTCCGGCGCACGCTGTCGCGGCAGCGGCGGCCCTCCTGGCCACGCTCGTCGCAGCGACCACGCTCCTGCCCGCGGTCGCCGAACGGCTCTACGGCGACCCTGACAGCCGCATGGGTCTGCTCGTCACCGCCGCGGCCCTCGGCTTCGCCGTCCAGTTCGCCGTCCGCGGCCGCCTGATGGGTCGCGGTGCGGTGCAGAGCTACGGCTGGCTCGTGGTGACCGAGGCGGTGGTGCGGCTGGTCGTGCTGGGCGTCGTGATCGTCGCGGCAGGCGTCGACCTGTGGACGGCAGGTGTCGCCGTCACGATCGGGTCCTTCGCATGGCTCGGGTGGGCGCACCGAGCCCGTGGCGTCCTCCCCCGATGGTCCCCCTCGTTGCGCACCTGGGCCGCTGCTGCCGAACGCGCCGCGACGCTGATGCTCGCCGCGGGGCTGAGCGCGGCGATCATCACCGGCTACCCGACCATGGTCGCTGCCCTGACCTCGGAGCAGCCCGGGGCAGCGGGCGGCGCGGTGTTCGCGGCGCTGACGGTCTCGCGGGTGCCGCTCCTCCTCGTCTCGCCGGTCCAGGCGTTCACCGTTCCCTACGTCGTCCGGGCGCAGGCGCAGGCGACGACCTCCGCCGTGCCGCCGCTGCAGCGTGGACTCCTTGTCGGCACAGCCACGGCCGTCGCCGCAGGCCTGCTCGGCGGGGTCGTGGGACATCTGGCTGGGCCATGGGTCGTCCGGCTCGTCTACGGGGCCGCCTACGAGGTCTCGGGCCTGGCAGTCGGTCTGCTGGTGCTCTCGGCCTTTCTCCTGGCCTGGGTGCTCCTCCTGTCGGCAGCCCTCGTGGCGTTGTCATCGCACCGCGGAATGATCCTCATGTGGGCGGCCGGTGCGGGGTCCACAGCCGGGTGGCTGCTCATCAGCCCGCTCCCGCTCGTCGAGACGACAGCGGTCGGCGCGCTTGTCGGTCCGTGCGTCGCGGCAGCGGTGGCACTCCCCCTCCTGTGGGGCCTCGTCCGCCGGGCGCCGCACCGCTCGCGGTGATCGGCAGCACCCGCTGCCCCGACTCACCGCCCGGCGATGGCTGTCGCCTCGTCCGCCGGCTCTGGCTCGCCCGCCGGCGTCACGGCCTCCCCCGCGGTCGCCCTGGGCACG
>NZ_JALPKN010000178.1 GCF_023630195.1 Actinotalea sp. C106
GGCCTCCGACTTGTCGGCGAGCTGCGGCGCCCGGTGGTCGACCGGGGTCGCGCCGAGGCCCCGGACGAGGTCGTGATGCCGCGGGGCGGCGGTGCCGATGACCGTGATCCCGGCCTCGACCGCGAGCTGGACCAGGGTCGAGCCGACACCGCCGTTCGCGCCGAGCACGACGACGGTCTGCCCGCGCCGGACCTTCGCGACACCGTGCAGCATCTGCCACGCGGTGAGGCCGTTGACGATCAGCGTCTCGGCCTCGGCCGGGTCCACCCCTGGCGGCACCGGGACGAGGTGGGTGGCGTCGACCAGCAGGTGCGAGGCCCAACCGCCGACCTTGACCACGGTCGCGACGCGAACGCCGACGAGCCCGGGCGCGCCCCCCTCCCCGATCGCCTCGACGACGCCGACGAGGTCGTAGCCCGGGACGAAGGGGAACGGGGGCTGGTCGTAGTACTTCCCGCGTCGCATCTGCTGCTCGGCGAACGACACGCCGGTCGCCTCGACCCGGACGAGCGCCTGGCCGGCGCCAGGTGCGGGCAGGTCACGGTGGCGGACGAGGAGGCCGTCGGGCTCGACCCGGTGCGGCATCACGACCTCGGTCGCGCGGACGGTGGTGCTCATGGTGACTCCTCGGGGGTGGTGGACGGTGGTCAGCGGGTGCGGAGGTGGTTCTTCACCAGCAGCGCGGCCCCGGCGGCCACGATGAGGACCACGAAGGCGGGGTGCATGTCCTTCGAGAGGCTCTCGGCGCCGTCGGGCCGCAGCACCCAGATCGCGAGCGGGGTCGCGTAGAGGGCGGCGAGCACGGCGCTGTAGACGCGCAGCGGCCGCAGGGCGGCGTGCCGGAAGGTGCCGACGAGCAGCAGGGCCACCGGCACGATCGCGACCATCGAGAACTGGATCAGCACGAGGACCGGGACGGCCCAGGCGGAGACGAGGACGGCGCGCGGGGTGCGACGCGCGGCCGGGATGAGGACGGGCTGTGCGGACGGGACGTTCATGGCGATCTCCTTCGATAGATGCGTGATTGATCACTCACCATGAGACGAGCAAGCTCGGTCTGGATGGCGGACTCGGTTGGGATGGCGGAGTGGTGAAGAGGTAGGGGCGGTGCGCCTGAGGGTGCCTACGGGTGGCGGATGCCCGCCGTGAGGATCGACGCCCACTCGTCGGGGACGTCCTCGATGCCGGAGGTGACGATCAGGTGGCACAGCTGCCCGACGGCGACGAACCGCTGGACGGCCTCGTCGCTCGCCCCCGACCGCGTCTTGGCCAGCCGGACCACCGTCGCCAGGCCGGCGCGCAGCGCCTGACCCACCTCGGGGATGTCTGCGACCGACTGGGCGTGGACCTGGAGCATCAGCAGCGACCGGTCGGCGATGAGCTCGGCGTAGGCGCCCCCCATCGCGTCGAGGATGCCGTCCGGCGGGCCCCCTGCCGCCCCGTCGGCCGCCACGCCCAGCGTCTCGACGATCTGCCGGAAGCAGTCGTCGAGCGCGGCGACGAACAGCCGTTCCTTGCTCGGGAACAGCTTGAACACGTACGCGGGCGAGATGCGCGCTGCCCGAGCCACGTCCGCGACCGTGGTGCCGTGGAACCCGCCGCGTGCGAACTCCTCCACCGCGCTGGCGGTGACGACCGGGACGCGCATCTGCGCGGTGCTGAGGGAGGGCATGTGAGTGACTGTACAGTCACTGCGCGGTGAGCGCCAGCCTTCTCGCCATCCCCACTCGCTGGCCTGGATGCCACGGACCACCTCCTGGTGGTGCTCGGCCGCGGCGTGGTGCTGGCCCTCGCGGGTGCCTTCGTGCTCGCCTGAGCGCAGCGCGCGACGTGCCCCGCGTACGCCCGTGGACGGACCCCGACCCAGCCCTCGGGTGCAGGCGGGCGTCGCGAGGACCCGCCCGTCGTGCGACGCGGGCAACCGTCGCCTCGCGGGAGGTTGGACACCATGGACCACAGCCCGACCACGCCTGCCACGACACGCTCGTCGACCCCGCGCCCGCCGACGCCGCACCCCTCAGCTCCGCACCCCTCGGCGCCCCCCGCCACGTCGGGCCCAGCGATGACCGCCCGCGGGCTGGCCAAGCGCTTCGGCACGACGACTGCCCTCGCGGGGGTCGACGTCGACCTCGACGGCGGGCGCTCCCTCGCGGTCATGGGGCCCTCCGGCTCGGGCAAGTCCACCCTGCTGCACTGCCTGGCGGGGATCCTCGTGCCCGACGCCGGGACGGTGACGCTGCGGGGACGCGCCGTCGGCGCGCTCGGGGATCGGGAGAGGTCCCTGCTGCGGCGGAGGCACTACGGGTTCGTCTTCCAGTTCGGGCAGCTGCTCTCCGAGCTGCCCGCGATCGAGAACATCGCCCTGCCGTCGATGCTCCTGGGCGCGAACCGCAAGCAGGCGACCGCGCTGGCCGGGCAGTGGATGCACTCCCTGGGGCTCGCGGGCATGGAGCAGCGCCGCCCCGGGGAGCTCTCGGGCGGGCAGGCCCAGCGCGTGGCGGTCGCGCGCGCCCTGATCACCGGCCCCGCGGTCGTCTTCGCTGACGAGCCCACCGGCGCCCTCGACCAGGCCACCGGGGCCGAGGTGATGCGCGTGCTGACCGAGACCACCCGAGCGGCCGGGGCCGCCCTCGTCGTCGTGACCCACGACGCGACCGTCGCCGGCTGGTGCGACGAGAGCATCGCGATGCGTGACGGCACCGTCGTGGACCGCGGGGTGCTCCGATGAGGGCCGTGCTGGCCCTCGCCCCCGGCCTGCACCGCGCAGGGGGGAAGGACACCCAGCTCACCACGGCCCTGGGGGTCGCGGCCTTCGCCGTCACCACGGCCCTGACCCTGTCGGTGGTGGGCGGGCTCCTGGGCTTCGTCGGCCGCGAGGCCCAGCCGCAGACGGCCTACCAGGCGGAGTGGTCCGACATCTACGTGATCCTCGCGTGGACCGCGGTCGTCCTGCTCGGAGTCCCGCTCCTGAGCCTCGGGGGAGCAGCGGCCCGCCTCGGCGTCGCGCGTCGGGACGCCAGGCTGGCGACCCTGCGCCTGCTGGGGGTCACCCCGCGTGAGGTGGTGGGCCTCACCCTGGTCGAGACCTCGGGCCAGGGCCTGGTCGGGGCGGCCCTCGGCGTCCTCCTCTACGGCCTGATGCTGCCGCTGTGGGCCCTGGTGCCGTTCCAGGGCAGCAGCTTCACGGTGGGCGAGCTGTGGGTGGGCTGGACGGTCGTGCTGGTCGCCCTGCTGGCGGTACCCCTGCTCGCAGCGGTCTCGGGGGCGGTGTCCTTGCGCCGCGTGGTCCTCTCGCCCCTCGGGGTGGCGCGCCGCGAGAGGCCCAAGAAGCTCAGCGTGGTCCGACTGCTCGTCGCCGTGGTGGGGGTCGGCACCTTCATGGTGATCAGCACGGCCCTCGGCGCCTTCGGTGCCGCGGCGTTCGCCTTCCTCGTCGGGGGCCTCGCGCTCGCCTTCGCGGCCCTCAACGTGGTGGGGCCGTGGGTGCTCGGGCTGCTCGCGAGGATCCAGCTGCGCCGCGCCTCGACCCCGGCCCGGCTGCTCGCCGCACGGCGACTGCTCGACGACCCCCGGGCCGCGTGGCGCGTGGTCGGAGGGCTCGGCCTCGCGGGGTTCGTCGCGGGCGCTCTCGCCATCGTGCCGTCCCTGGCCGCATCCAGCACCGACGACCCCGACCAGCAGCTCCTCCTCACTGACCTCAGCACCGGTGCCCTGCTGACCTTGGTCATCGCCTTCGTCCTCGCCGCCGTCTCGGCGGGGGTCGCGCAGGCCGCGTCGGTCCTCGACCGACGTCGCGAGTACGCCCTGCAGCACCTGGCGGGCGTGCCGGCCGAGCTGCTCGACGAGGTCCGGCGTCGTGAGGTCCTCGGTCCCCTCCTGCTCGTCACCGTCGGGTCGACGGCGGCCTCCGTGCTCATGTTCGCGCCGTGGCTCGGGCTCACCGGGGTGAGCAGCCCGGGTGGGATGGTGATGCTCGCCGTCTGCCTGACGGGAGGGCTGCTCCTGGTGGTCGGCGCGGTCGAGAGCACCCGTCCCCTGCTGCGGTCGGTGCTGCGAGACCCGGTGGTCCGGGCGGACTGAGCGAGGCGGGACCGGACCAGGGGTCGGGTCCGGTCGCGCGACGGCCGCGCCCAGTAGGCTGCCCGCGAGCACGCACAGGGCATGCGCGAGGGGGCATCACGATGGACCGCACAGACCGGGTCGCCCCTCCGCTGCCCCCGTCGACGATCCTGCCCGTCTCCTTCCTTCTCGGGTTCATGGCGCTGGTCTTCCTCGGCGTCGGGATCGCCACCGGGCTCGCGGCAGGCCCCTCCGAGCAGCCGACGTTCCTCGTGGTCGCCGGCGTCTCGGGGGTCGCGGCCGTCCTCCTGGCGGTCGTCGCCGCCGTGCTGCCCCGCCCTGGTGCCACGCGTCCGGTGGAGCTCGCCGGCCGGACCGCACTGGTCCTCGCCATGGTCGGTGCGGCCGTCGCCTTCGTCGTGGCAGCGGCGTCGGACGGTTCGGGCCGCTTCGCGATCGCCGCGCTCGCGGGGATCCTCGGGACCGTCACCGTGGTGATGATCGTCGCCGCCCGGACCGTCGCGCGACGCGGCGTCGCGACCCGCTAGCCGCGTGTGACGGGCATGCACACCTCGGTGACCCAGCGAGCCGGGTCGGGGTCCTCCTGCGGGCTGACCACGTAGACGTTGAACATGGGCCCGGCGAAGGCGTAGCCGTGCTCGGCGACCCACCGGCCCAGGGCCTCCATGACCTCGGAGATCCCCTCGTACGGGCCGTGGAGCACCCCGACGGCGTTCTGCTGCTCGGGAACCTCGACGCAGGCGACCTCTCCGTGTGAGGTGAACGGTCCGACGACGTCGAGCTGGACCTCGACGTCGGGGCCCGCCTCGACGTGGTCGGGGTCGTGGAAGACGGCGACCGAGCGGGGGTTCTCGGCGGGGACGGCTCCCGCGGCCGGGAGGCCGACCATGAGGCGCTGCCACAGCAGCCCCTCGTCGGCGTAGGTGGGGATGGTGTCCCGCAGGCTCGCGACGGTGCGGGCCGGGACGGTGCGGTGCGTGATCTCGACGGACATGGGCGGTTCCTCCAACGCGGTGATGAGGTGATCGACCCCGCGGATCCGGTCGGCGACCGTCCCGGCCTCGGTCTCCAGGCGGAGCCGGTGCTCGGCCAGCACCTCCCGCATCGCCTCGGCGTCGTCGAGCAGCGGGACGCACCGGGCCAGCTCGGCGACCCCGAGGCCGACGTCCCGCAGCTCCCGGACCCGTGCCGCGGTGCGCAGCTGGGTGCTGGAGTAGAGGCGGTAGCCAGAGTCGGGGTCGACGCGCGCGGGGCGCAGCACGCCGTGCTCGTCGTAGTGCCGGAGCATGCGGACGCTGATCATCGACAGCCGCGAGAGGTCGCCGATCCTCAGCAGGTGCTCGTCGGACGGGGTCATGCCCATAGGCCACACCCTGACACCGTGTGAGGCTCAAGGGGGCTGTTCCGCGGGGGATCTTGGCCCGCGGTGCCGGGGTTGTGGACGGAGCGGTCCGCGCGCACACCGGGAGGTGCCCGCGGGTGCCGCGGTGTCCCCCTCCCCGCGTAGGGTTCTGGCGTGAGCACCGCCCTGTACCGCCGCTACCGGCCCGAGACCTTCACCGAGGTGATCGGGCAGGAGCACGTCACCGACCCGCTCATGCAGGCCCTGCGCAGCGACAAGGTGACTCACGCCTACCTGTTCTCCGGCCCGCGAGGCTGCGGCAAGACGACGTCGGCCCGGATCCTGGCGCGCTGCCTCAACTGCGCCGAGGGACCGACGGACACCCCGTGCGGGCGGTGCCCCTCGTGCGTCGAGCTCGCCCGTGGCGGCGCGGGGTCGCTCGACGTGGTCGAGATCGACGCCGCGAGCCACGGTGGCGTGGACGACGCACGGGACCTGCGCGAGCGCGCGACCTTCGCCCCGGCCCGGGACCGCTTCAAGATCTTCATCCTGGACGAGGCCCACATGGTCACCTCGCAGGGGTTCAACGCCCTGCTGAAGATCGTCGAGGAGCCGCCCGAGCACGTGAAGTTCGTCTTCGCGACGACCGAGCCGGACAAGGTCATCGGGACCATCCGCTCGCGCACCCACCACTACCCCTTCCGCCTCGTCGCCCCCGACACCCTGCTGCCCTACCTCGAGCAGGTCTGCACCACCGAGGGCGTCCCGGTCGGCGCCGGCGTGCTGCCCCTCGTGGTCCGCGCGGGCGGTGGCTCGGTGCGTGACTCGATGTCCGTGCTCGACCAGCTCGTCGCGGGGGCGACGGCCGAGGGGATCGACTACGAGCGGGCCGTCGCCCTGCTCGGGTACACCCACGCGGCCCTCCTGGACGACACGGTCGACGCGATCGCCGCACGGGACGGCGCGAGCGCCTTCCGGGTGGTCGACCGCGTCGTGAGCTCGGGGCACGAGCCCCGGCGGTTCGTCGAGGACCTGCTCGAGCGGCTGCGCGACCTCATCGTCATCGCCGCCTCGGGGGAGGCCGCGCAGGCCGTGCTCAGGGACCTCCCCGCCGACCAGCTCGAACGGATGCGCGCCCAGGCCACCGTGCTCGGGGCGGCCGAGCTCTCCCGCTCGGCGGACCTGGTCAACGAGGCCCTCACCGAGATGACCGGGGCGACCTCCCCGCGGCTCCACCTCGAGCTGCTCGTCGCCCGGCTCCTGCTGCCCGCGGCCGACGACGGCGCTCGCGGGCTGGGCGCCAGGATCGACCGCGTCGAGCGGGAGCTGACCCGGGG
>NZ_JALPKN010000179.1 GCF_023630195.1 Actinotalea sp. C106
CGCAGGCGACCGCGACCGCGGCGAGGCACAGCGCCCCGGCCGCGAAGGTCAGCGGACGCCGCCAGGCGTCGGTGCCTCGGCCGGCGAGCCACCGGTGCGGCCGCGGCGTGCTGGTGTCGAGGACGACGGTCCGTAGCAGGGTGTCGGCGTAGGTCTGGTTCTGCGGGTGCCAGAGCGGTCGCAGGTAGCCGACGAGCAGGATCGAGTCGAGCAGGTGGGTCACCCAGCGTCCGAGGGTGCGTACCAGCCCGATCGCCCGCCCCTCGGTGACGTCGACGACGGCGATGCCGACGACCAGCTTGCCGGGGGTGCTGCCCACGTAGGCCTGCATCGTGAGGAGCAGGAGGGCCGTCACCCACAGCGTCGGCGCGTCGAGCCACGGGCTCGGGCCCAGCCCCGGGTTGAGGCCGATCATGCGGCGCTCCGCGATACCGAGGTCGCCGGCGGTCAGCGTCCAGATCGACCCGAGGATCGCGCCGTCCAGCAGGTGGGCCACGACCCGTCGGGACCACGAGGCGTAGACCTCGGACTGGTCGGGGGCCTCGAGGGCCCCCTCGGACGGTGGTCCGGGGGCCGGGCGGGTGCCGTCCTGCGGGCCGCCCCCTGCGGTCGCCATCGGAGCATCCTGGCACGCGGCGTCCCCCGCTGTCAGCGTCCGGGGGCGACGAGACGCGGTCCGCGTCCCGGGCCCGGCGACGGCGGGGAGCGAGCGTCCGCGCTGCCGGTGCGGGAGCCGGATGGAAGGCTGACGGGCAGAGCGCGGGGTGGACCCGTGTGTGACGGAGAGGCGGTGCTTGCGTGGACGTGCGAGAGATCCTGACTGACGGGTTCGACCGGGTGCGGGAGGAGGTGGTGGCGGTCCTCGACGGCATCGCGCCGACGGATGTGGACCGCGTCCCTGCGCCGGGGGCCAACACGATCGCGTGGCTCGTGTGGCACCTGAGCAGGGTGCAGGACGACCACGTCGCTGACGCCTTCGCGCAGGAGCAGGTCTGGACCGAGGGCTGGGCCGAGCGCTTCGGGCTGGACCTGCCGCGGCTCGACACGGGGTTCGGTCACGGCCCAGCCGAGGTCGAGGCGGTGCGGGTCTCCCCGGATCTCCTCGTCGGCTACCACGAGGCTGTCCACGCTCGCACGGTCGAGCTGCTCCGCAGGGTCGGTGCCCGCGACCTGGACCGCGTGGTGGACGAGGCCTGGGACCCGCCCGTGACCTTGGGGGCGCGCCTCGTGAGCGTGATCAGCGACGACCTCCAGCACGTGGGCCAGGCCGCATACCTGCGAGGTCTGCTGCAGAGTCCGCGTTCCTGACCGTTCTGCCAGGAGGGCGGGCACGGCCCCGCGGCGAGGGTGGACGCCGCCGACAGCCGTGCCCGCGCGAGGGGGGTGGGCGCCGCCGACAGCCGTGCCCACCGCGGAATAGCCCCGGGGGACTCGCGGTTCTGCCGAGTGAATGGTTGAATGTTGTACGAACCTCGAGTCGGGAGCCATCATGCAGTTCGGAATCTTCAGCGTCGGTGACGTCACGCGTGACCCGACGAACGGCCGCATCCCCACCGAGGGGGAGCGCATCGACGCCATGGTGCGGATCGCGCTCAAGGCCGAGGAGGTGGGGCTCGACGTCTTCGCCTCGGGGGAGCACCACAACCCGCCGTTCGTCCCGTCCTCGCCCACCACGCTGCTGGGCTACATCGCCGCGCGGACCGAGCGGCTCCAGCTCTCGACCGCGACCACGCTGATCACGACCAACGACCCGGTCAAGATCGCGGAGGACTACGCGATGCTGCAGCACCTCTCGGGCGGCCGGGTCGACCTGATGATGGGTCGGGGCAACACCGGGCCGGTCTACCCGTGGTTCGGGCAGGACATCCGCAACGGCATCCCGCTCGCGATCGAGAACTACGCGTTGCTGCACCGGCTGTGGCGCGAGGACGTCGTGGACTGGGAGGGCAAGCTCCGCACCCCGCTGCAGTCGTTCACGTCGACCCCGCGCCCGCTCGACGGCGTGCCGCCCTTCGTGTGGCACGGGTCGATCCGGAGCCCGGAGATCGCCGAGCAGGCCGCGTACTACGGCGACGGCTTCTTCCACAACAACATCTTCTGGCCCATCCACCACACCAAGCAGATGGTCGGCCTGTACCGTCGGCGCTTCGAGCACTACGGCCACGGCGGCGCTGACCAGGCCATCGTCGGCCTCGGTGGCCAGGTCTTCATGCGCAATAGCTCGCAGGCCGCGTGGAACGAGTTTCGTCCCTACTTCGACAACGCCCCGGTCTACGGCCACGGCCCGTCGATGGAGGACTTCACGGAGCAGACGCCCCTCACGGTCGGCAGCCCGCAGCAGGTGATCGACCGCTACGCGGCGATGCGCGACCACGTGGGCGACTACCAGCGTCAGCTGTTTCTCATCGACCACGCCGGCCTGCCCCTCGACACCGTTCTCGAGCAGATCGAGCTCCTCGGCACCGAGGTGGTGCCCGTGCTGCGCAAGGAGTTGGCCGTGGGGCGCCCTCCGCACGTCCCGGACGCACCGGTCCACGCCACCCTCGTCGAGGCGGCCGGCGGTGCTCGCGACGTCACGGTCTACGCGGACACCGACGCCGTCACCGGGCGTGCCCCGGCCCCGGTCCGATGACGGGGATCGACGAGCCGGTGCGGCGGCGGATCGCGGTCGTCTCGGCCGGGCTGCGCAACCCGTCGAGCACCCGCCTGCTGGCCGATCGACTCGGTGACGCGGTGGGCCGGGAACTCGGGGAGCGCGGGGCCGTGCCGTCGGTCGAGCTGGTCGAGCTGCGTGACCACGCGCACGACCTGACGAACATGCTGCACACGGGTTTCGCCTCGCCTGAGCTGCAGGTCGCGCTGGACGCGGTGCAGGCCGCCGACGGCCTGGTGGCCGTGACGCCGATCTACAGCGGCACCTTCACGGGGTTGTTCAAGAACTTCGTCGACGTGCTGCCCGAGGGGGCGCTCGCGGGGCACCCGGTGCTGCTCGGCGCCACGGCGGGCACGGCTCGCCACTCCTTGGCCGTCGACCACGCCCTGCGTCCGCTGTTCGCCTACCTGCGTGCCGTCGTGGTGCCGACCGGCGTCTTCGCGGCGACGGACGACTTCGGCCACAGCCAGGGCGTCCGTCAGGACGACCACGTCGCTCCCCTCGCGGACCGCGTCGACCGTGCCGCGCGCGAGCTCACGGAGGTGGTGCTGTCCTCCTCACGCCAGCGCGCAGCCGATCCCTTCGACGACCCGACCCCGTTCGAGCAGATGCTGCGCGGCGGCCCGATCAGGTAGCTGTCACGCTCTGACGTCGTGCGGCCGCCCGACCAGGTGGCCCTCACGGTCTGTCCTGGTGCGGCCGCCCGACGGGTCTCGACCGTGCCCGGCGCGTGACGACGCGTTCGGGTGCGCGTTCGGGCTCGGCGAACAGGGCCAGGGCGTCAGGTGAAGGGGGCTGTGGCGAGGCCGGTGGCGATGGCGGTGGCGGGTGTGCCCGTGGCGGTGGCGGGTGTGCCCGTGGCGGTTCCGGTCGCAGTACTGGTGGTGAGGCTCCCTCGGCGAGGGGCGAGCCGTCAGGTCGTCGGAAGGCCCATCCGCCCCCGGGCAGGGCGTCGATCCTCAGGTGACGCCGGTGGACGAGGTCGTGGTGGAACCAGCAGAGCAGGATCCCGTTCTCGACCGAGGTCGGTCCGCCGCTGGCCCAGCTGACCCGGTGGTGGACCTCGCCGAGGTGGGGCGGCGCGGTGCACCCGGGGTACTGGCAGTGCCGGTCGCGCGCGAGCACCGCACGTCGAAGGTGGCCCCCGTAGGTCCGGTGGGCTCGGCCCACGTCGAGGACCTGGCTGTCGGGCCCGAACACGACACGGCTCATCTCGCTGTCGCAGGCGATCCGGGCGAGGACCGACGCGGGCAACGGCTCGCCGTTGTCGAGTTCGGCGGGGGCCAGGTCATCGCCGACGCCGACGCCGGAGCCCGTGCCCGATCCCGCCTGACGGGTCAGGCCTTGGAGCGTCTCCCACGAGACCGTCACGGTCAGGTGAGGGCGGACCTGGGCCCCACCCCCGACGAGACCCTTGTCGAGCACCACCCGGGCCAGGTCGCCCAGGGCGGCGCCGTCGCGCTCCTGGGGTGTGCGGGAGTCGTCGGCGGCAGGCACCCCACGGACTGCTCGCAGAGCGGTGGCGAGCGCTGCGCCGTGCTCGGCGGTCAGGAACCCCTGCAGGGCCACGCCGTCGTGCCTGGGGGAGAGGGTGAGGTACTCCTTGGCCACCGCCTGCCCGTGCTCGGTCTCGGCGGTCTGGGCGTCGACCCTCATCGCCCACCGCCTGGCCTCGCGTCGGAACTCGTCGACGCCGACGGCCCTGGCTCTGGCCAGCAGGAAGTCCTCGTTGCGGTCGGTGCTGGTGCTCGCCAGAGCGGCGCGCCGTGTCGGAGAGGTCGGTGCTACCCGAGCCAGGACCTGGGCGTGCTCGAGGGTGATCTGCCCAGCGGCCACGGCTGCGCGGGTACCGGCGAGGTCGGCGTCGAGGGCCTGACCCAGCCGCGCCTCGGTGCGGGCGGCCCCCACGGAGGACCCTTGCCGCCGGGCCACCCACTCGGGGAAGGTGCGCGCGCCCCCGGCCGACCATCGGCCGTCGGCCTCGACGACCGCGAGCAGCCGTGCTGCTGCCAGCCCGAGACGGTCCATCACCCCGCGCAGCTCCCCGTGGAGCGACGCAGCCGTGATGGGGTCGACCGCGGCGAGGTCGACGTCGACCAGAGAGGCCGCGTGGGCGCGGAGGCGGTCGACCTGCACGGTGAGCTCGTCCGCCGAGCAGCCTGAGGGGGCGACCTGATCCGAGGGGGCCGCCTGATCCGAGGGTGCCGCCTGATCTGACGGGGCCGCGCGACCTGACCGGTCCGTGATGTCCAGGAGGTCGCCGGGGTCCGAGCGGTCCGCGGGCGCGACGCCACGCATCTCCCGCACAGTCCTGGCCATCCGGTTCCCTCCCATCACCCATCGACTCGAACAAGTGTACGAATCGCCTCCGACATCGGAGCCGCAGGACCGTCGAGGCTGGGGAGACGGTCTGCTCCAGCGACCTGTGGACAGGACCGCGCCGACCGAACCCGCCCCGACCGAACCCACCCCGACCACACCCACCCCGACCACACCCAGCCCCACCAGCCCACCCCCCACGTGCTGTACCCACCTCGCTCTCGTCCTTCAACCTCGGGCCCTCGTCTGCCGATGACAACCGGGGGGATGACGGGGAGGACGGCTGATGCACACGGTGCTGGCTGTGCTGAACCTGCTCGGGGCAGGGCTCGCGGGGCTCACCGCCGGGCTGGTCTGGCGACGCCGTGCGGGCTCGCCGCTGGCCCGACCCCTGGTCCTGGCACTCGTCGGCTGCGTGGTCTGGGCCGTGGTGCGCAGCGCCTCGACCCTCGCGACGCACCCGGACGTGACCCTCGCCCTGGACTACGCGGTCTACCCGGCGGTGGCCCTGGTCACCGCGTCGGGCTTCTGGTACCTCATGGTGCTCGCGGGGTGGCGGTCGGTCCTGGACCACCGGGTCGCCACGCTCCTGGCGGTCGAGCCGGTCGTGCTCGTCGTCGTCGTGCTCACCGACCGCAGCCACGGCTTGCTCTACCGCAGCGTCGGCCAGCGGGTCGACGGCCGTCTGGTGACCGAGCTCGGTCCCCTGTTCGTGGCCCACGCGGTCTACAGCTACCTGCTCCTCGTGCTCGCAGGGGCCTTGGTCGTGCGAGCCATGTCCCGCGCGGTGGCCGGCCACCGGCGCGTCTACGCGGTGGCCCTGGTGGGTGGCCTGGTGCCCTTCGCGGGGAGCGTGGTGAGCCTGCTGTGGCGACCCGACGGCGTCACGGTCGACCTCGCCCCGAGCCTCTTCCTCGTCACCGCGGGGATCTGGTTCTGGGTCGAGAGGTACGGCGAACCCGCGGGCCTGGTGCCGCTCTCGACGCGACAGGTGCTGGCCGCCCTGACCGACGCCGTCATGGTGCTCGACCCCGAGGGCCGTGTCCTGGACGTCAACCCTGCGGGGGTACGGCTGCTGACCCGCGCGTCCCCACGGCGCCGGGAGAGCCTCATCGGCGCGCGCTGGTCCGAGCTGGTGCCCGCCGACGTCCGCGTGGTCTTCGAGGGGGCCGTGGTCGGTGGGGTGCCCCTCGACGGGCAGCCTGCCCGCACGGTGCGCGCGCCGGACGGGCGGTCCTACGAGGTCCGCGTCAACCGCATCACGGCCTCGCGCCAGGTGGTCGGCGCCGTGGCGGTGGTGCGCGACGTGACCGAGCTCGAGCGGTTGCGTGCCGAGCTCGCCGAGCAGGCCGTGCGAGACGGCCTCACCGGTCTGTACAACCGACGCCACCTCGAGCTGGTGCTCCTCGAGGCCGTGGTCCGCGCGGGATCCGCGGGGACGCCGCTCAGCGCGGTCATGGTGGACATCGACCACTTCAAGCAGGTCAACGACAGGCACGGGCACGCCGTGGGCGACGCCCTGCTGGTCAAGGTCGCCGACGAGTTGGCCGGCGGGGTGCGGGAGGCCGATGCCGTCGCCCGGTACGGGGGGGAGGAGTTCGTGCTGCTGCTCCCAGGATCTGACGCGACGACGGCCGCCGAGCGTGCCGAGACCTGGCGCGAGCGCTGCGCCGCGCTGCGGATCGCGGCGGCCGACGGCGAGATCGGCGTGACCATCAGCGCGGGCGTCGC
>NZ_JALPKN010000017.1 GCF_023630195.1 Actinotalea sp. C106
CCCTACCCGGCGCAGCGGGCTGCGGAGCCAGGCGCGTCGTCGTCGGCCGGTGCGGATGCCGTCGTCGGAACAGGTGCGACCCCCGCTGTCGGACCGGGTGAGGACCCGGCACGGGACCTGGTGGCCGCGCGGCAGCGGGTCGCCGACCGGATCGGCGAGCTGGTGCCCGTGGCGCAGGAGCACGGCGTGCGGATCGTCCTGGAGCCCCTGCACCCCATGTTCGCGGCCGACCGCGCCGTCATCTCGACCCTCGGCCAGGCCCTGGACCTCGCGGCCCCCTTCCCGGCCGAGGCCGTGGGCGTCGTGGTCGACACCTATCACGTGTGGTGGGACCCCGAGCTCGAGCGGCAGATCGCCCGGGCCGGCGCCGAGGGCAGGATCGCCAGCTACCAGACCTGCGACTTCCTGCTCCCCTTCGCCGCCGACCCGCTGCTCTCCCGCGGGCACGTCGGCGACGGCTACGTCGACTTCGCGACCATCACGCGGTGGGTCACCGCCGCCGGGTACACCGGCGACGTCGAGGTCGAGATCTTCAACCAGACCATCTGGGACACCCCCGGCGACCAGACCCTCGCCACCATGGCCGCCCGCCACCGCGCGCACGTCCTGCCGCACCTCTAGCCCCCGCGAGCCGGGACTCCCGCCCCGCCCCCCACGCGCGGCACCTCACCGCTCCGCCTCCCAAGTCCCCACACTGCGCCCCCGTTGAGATGTCACTTCTTGCCGGATACGGCTCCTGACGTTCCGCCAACGATCGACATCTCAACGGTCGGGGCACGCAGCGCGAGGGCCGCGGACTGACGTGAGGGTTGGAGGGAGCACCCCGGGAGGCGAAGGCGGAGGCGTCCCCAGGTCAGTGGGCGACGGAGTTCTCCCCAGGCACGCGGTCCGCGGGGCGTTCCGGGGCCACCTGGCCGGCACGGTGGGGCGTGGCCCGTCGACCGGCAGCACTGCCCGATGCTCTCGTCGGACGTCCGTTCACGCGTCGGGACGCTCGCGAGCTGGGCATCGGCGACGACCGCCTACGTCGTCGCGACCTGAGCGCACCCTTCACCGGCGTGCGCGACACCACCCAGGACGGTCAGCTGGAGCAGCGCTGCCTCGCCGCACTGTGCGCTCTCCCGCCGGGGAGCGTCCTCTCGCACACGACGGCACTTCGACTGTACGGCGTGCCGCTCCCATGGCAGCTCGAGCGCGAGGCGTCGGTCCACGTGCACCTCCCGCCCGGCGCAAGCAGGGTCCGACGTCGCGGCGTCATGGTCCATCACCGTGCTGAGCCACTCCGTGCGGACCGGCTCGGCCCGCTCCCGGTCGTGCCCCCGTCGCAGGCATGGTGCGACGCCGCCACCCTCGTCGGGGGTGAGGACCTGGTGGTGGTCGGCGACGGGCTGCTGCGCAGGAAGAGCCCACCAACCTCCCTCGAGCGCCTGGCCGATCACGTGAGCAGACTCGCGCCCAGGGCGCGTGGCCGGCGTCGGCTCCTGGAGGCACTGCCTCTGCTGCGGACACGGACCGACTCCCCGATGGAGACCCGCACCCGACTCGTCCTGGTGCAGGCGGGGCTCCCGTGCCCGCACGTCAACGAGCTCGTCCGGGACGCCCGCGGCGACGTGGTCGCGATGCCAGACCTCCTGTACCCCCACGCCAGGCTCGCGATCGAGCACGACGGCGACGTCCACCGCACGGACCCGACGCTCTGGCGCAGGGACGTCGAGCGCCGCGAGATGCTCCAGGACCTCGGCTACCTGGTGCTCGTGGTCACCGCGGACGTCATCCGGTTCGACCCCGACACCATCGTCCGACGCGTCCGCAACGCCCTCCGCACCCGCACATGAGCGGGCTCCCCACCCGCACCGCGCCCCACCTCCCCCGCCCCGAACCTCCCGTGGCGGGGCCCCGCAGCCTTGAGATGTCACTTTCTGGCGGATACGCCCCGCGCGGAGGCGCCAAAAAGCGACATCTCGATGGGCTCCTTCTCCGGCGACGCTCTGCCGGGGTGACCCGACGGGCGCAGGCAGGGCGGGGCGGGCGCAGGCAGGGCGGGGCGGGCGCAGGCAGGGCCCTGGCGGGTGGGCGCTCAGCGTGCCCTGAGAGCTCAGGGGGCGAGAGCCTCGCGGAGGTAGGCGATGTCGTCGGCCTGCGTCTCGGCGGGGGTCTCGACGACGGCGTCGCAGCCGGCCTCGCGGACCACGTGGGCGATGAGCTCGGGCGGGATGGTGCCCGCGGTGAAGCCCGCGTGGCGGTCGCGGCTCGAGCCGGCCTCGTCGCGCGAGCCGTTCGCGTGCACCAGGTCGATGCGGCCGGTGATGGCGCGCACCCGGTCGACGATGGTCTCGAGGTCCTCCCCCGCGGCCCACGCGTGGCAGGTGTCGAGGCAGAAGCCGACCTCGTACTCGCCGATCGCGTCCCAGAGCATCGCGATGCGGTCGAGGGTGCGCGCACAGGCGTTCTCCCCGCCCGCGGTGTTCTCGACGAGCACCGGCACGGGGAAGGTGGCGCGCTCGAACATCTTGCGCCAGTTCTCCATGCCTGCGGCGATGTCGTCCCCGTCCCCCACGTGGCCGCCGTGGACGATCAGCCCTCGGCCCCCGAGCGCCGCAGCGGCGGCAGCGTGCTCAGCAACCATCTTGCGGCTGGGGATGCGCACCTTGTTGTTCGTGGCCGCCACGTTCACCAGGTACGGCGCGTGGGCGTAGAGCCCGAGCCCCGAGGCCACGAAGGTGTCAGCGTCCTCGCGCGGCACGGGCTTCTTCCACCCCTGGGGGTTCGCGAGGAAGATCTGGACGGTCTCGGCCCCGACGGCGGCGGCCGCGGTCACCGGGTCGTCGTCGCGGACGTGCGCTCCGATCAGCACCATGGGCCCACGGTACCCACGGGCGTCGTCGACCGCCCGGGGCTCAGACCAAGCCGGGCAGGAGCGCGGCGAAGCGCTCGCCCATGTGCTGCTGGCCGCGGGCCTCGGGGTGCAGCAGGTCGGGCATGGGCAGGGTCTCCCACTCGGGCCAGCCGTACAGCTCCCGGCCGTCGAGGTAGCGCAGGTGCTCGTCCCCGGCGGTACGACGTCGGTCGACGACGGCGGCGAGGGCCTCACGGATGACGCCGAGGCTGAGCTTGTCGGCAGCGAGCTCCTCGGGGCGCCCGAGGGTGCGGAACACCGGGGCGTCGGGCGGTGACGCGGGGTCGATCTCGGTGGGCCCGGGGCGGTCCTCGACCAGGGGGCACAGGATCGGGGAGACGACGACGACCGGCGTCGTCGGGTGGCCCTCCCGGATGGTGTCGAGGAATCCCTCGACGGCCGGGAGGAAGGCGCGGCGGCGCAGGCAGTCGTGGTTGACCACGTTGATGCCGAGCTTGAGCGTGATGAGGTCGGCAGGCTGGTCGCGGATGGTTCGTGCGACGAAGGGGTCGAGCACCGCGTTGCCCGAGAACCCCAGGTTCACCAGGTCCAGCCCCGCGGTCCGCGCCGCGACCACGGGCCAGGTGCCGGTCGGGGAGTCGGCGTTGCCGCCGTGGCTGATCGAGCTGCCGTGGTGCACCCAGCGCGCGGCGCCCTGCTCCCCGGCCGACGGCGTGACGGGGGCGTCGGCCCGGAGCGCGACGAGTCGGGTGATCTCGTTGTAGGGCAGCCAGATCTCGACCTCGGCGTCCCGCCCGGGGAGCTGGTCGAAGACCACGGTGGCGACCGGTCCGTCGTCGACGACCGCGGTGCCCCGCCGGAAGTCCAGCCGGTAGGCGCCGTGCTCGGTCGCGACGGACTGTCCCATCAGCAGCCCGTCGACCAGCAGGTCGTAGCGTGCGGCCGGCGGGACCGGACCGTCGAGGCCGTCGGGCGGTCGGTTGGCCGAGACGGTGCGCAGGGTCCGCACGTCGAGCTCGACCCGACGCGCCGCGGTCCGGAAGACCAGGCGCACCCCGGCGGGCTGCTGCTCGCACATGGCGATGAAGTCGTCGGGCATCTGCGCCCGTGCCGCGGCCGGCAGCCGGTGCAGCACGAGCCCCTGCCCGGTCGGCTCGACCTCGATGGCACCCGCGATGCGCACCGGTCCGCCGACCAGCGGTACGTCCTGCAGAGTCATGCGCGCTCCTTGGTCCCCGGGCCAGCCTCAGCCGTGCAGGGGGCCGGCCGTGCAGGGCCCGATCCTCTCAGGGCCGGTTCGGCGCGCTGCTCACGAGCCCGAGAGCCGGGCACCGTGGGCTCAGTAGATGTTGCGGTGCTCGCGGAACTCACGCCAGACGTTCTCGAAGAAGTCGTCGTCCTCGGGGATCGGACGACGCGGGCGCCAGCGGAACACGGGGCGGCCGGCTGGGTCCTCGGCGGTGCGGGGCTCGGGCTCGGACCAGCCCTCGGGCGGCCCTTCGGCGGCCCCCCGGGCACCGGTCGCGAGCCACGCGGCCTCCTGGATCTCCTCGTCGAGGGCCCCACGGTCGAGGCTGAAGCGGAACAGCTCGGGCAGGTCGAGCTCGGTCTCGGCGTCGGGCCCGTAGCCGACCAGGGGCAAGGAGCCCTCGGGGTCGGTATAGAGCACAGAGCCGCGGGACTGGCCGCCGTGGGCCACGTAATCAGCCATGGCCGAGAGGTACACGTAGGCCGTGGTGAGGATGTCGCGGACCAGGAAGGTGCGGTTGACCGCGCGTCGGGAGCCGGCGTCGGCCGTGACGAGGTCCTCGTAGCGGGTGAGCCAGTCGTGCACCTCGACCAGGGCCTCGTGGATCGAGTGGGGGGATCGCACGGGGCCGGCCTTGGCGCTCATGAGGACGCCGACGTCGCGCAGCAGGTCTCCGGTGTTGTCCGGCACCCCGGCCGCGGCCCGCTCGGTGGCCCGGGTCACGAGGTCCAGGGCCCCGGCGAGCACTGGGTCGGCCGCCACGGTGAACTCCTCGGTCGAGGCCGGGGCGTCGGTGCGGCGGGTCGCGATGAACTGGGCGGCGCGGGTGGCACCGACCTGGCCGCTGTTGAGGGCAGCGCCGCCGGGACGGTAGACGCCGTGGGCCCCGCCGGCCTCGCCCACGGGGAAGAACCCGCCGACGTTGGACTGCCACCAGGTGTCCACCAGCAGCCCGCCGTTGTTGTGCTGGGCGCACACGTCGACCTCGAGCATCTCCTTCTCGAGGTCCACGTAGGGGTTCTTGTCGAGGTAGAACTGGTAGGCGGGCTCGTTCATGCGCCGCAGCCGCTCGATGGGGGTTCCGAAGAGGACGCCGGCGCGCTCGAGGTAGTCGTGGGCCTCGGGGGACAGCGCGCTCGGGTCGAGCTCGGGCCGTACGGGGTTGCTGCGGAAGTCGAGGAACACCCGGCGTCCGCGCAGCACGGTCTCGCGGTAGACGAGCAGGTCGATCAGCGAGGAGCCGTCGAGGGCCTTCCGGATGTCGAAGGGCCACTGGTAGCCCTTGAGGAAGACCATCGAGAGCATGCGCCCGTAGTCGGGGATGGCCTCGGGGAGGAACTCGCGCTCGTCATTGCCGTCGGCGTCGGTCGAGACGAAGCGCGGCAGCACCTGCATGTACGTGCCCGAGACGTTCCAGCGGGGCTTGATCGAGGCGAGCCCGAACTGCCACTCGGTGAGGTTCTTGCCGTGCACCCCGGCCCGGTAGGCGGCCCCCGAGGCCCCCCACTGCCCGTTGGGGAACACGCGCGTGGCGTAGATGCCCGCGGGCCCACCGGTCGCGTAGACGATGTTGGTGCAGCGGAACAGCAGGTAGGGCGACTCCTCGCCGTCGTGCGGGACGTCGGTGCGCAGCACGAGCAGCCCGGCGACCTCGGTGCCGCCGTCGTGCTCTGCGGAGGGGCGGGTGATGATGTCGACGACGCGGCACTCGTCGTAGATGCGGGTGCCGTTGCGGTGCACCTTCTTCTCGAGCTGCTCGACCATGCTGCGGCTGGTGTACGGACCCACCGAGGTGGCCCGACGGCGCGGGTCGTGGTCGGTCTTGTAGCCGATGAACTCGCCGTAGCGGTTCTGCGGGAAGGGCACGCCCAGGTCGCACAGGTGCAGGAAGGTCCGGGCCGAGAGTGCGGCCTCGGCCAGGGCGTTGTCCCCGTCCATCGCGCCGCCGGAGAAGAGGGTCTCGGCCATCTCCCGCACCGAGTCGCCGTCACCGCCGGAGAGGGTCAGCTTGTAGTAGGTCTGCTTGTCCGAGCCCGCGTTGCGGCTGGCCCCCGCGTTGACCTTGTCCGCGACCATGACGACGTCGTCCTGCCCGAACTCCCACAGGCGGTCGGCGGCGCAGAACCCAGCCGAGCCGGTGCCGACCACCACGGTGTTGGCGGTCACGACGGGCACCTCGCGCCCCGCGATCAGGAGCACCTCGGGGTCGGTCATCGGTCGGCTCCTTCGGGTCGGGGGCTGCTGCTGGTCGGGTGGGGATCCCTCCGCCGTCGGGGAGCCGGGCCGTGCGGGACGCTGCGTAGGACGTCCCGCACGACCCGGTCCCCCGACGGGGCGGGCACGGTGGCCCGGGTGGTGGGAGGGCTGGTCGGTGGGGCCACGACGACTGGTTCGCGGGCTTGGGGGGTCAGAGCCGCGGGATGTGCATGCCGCCGTCGACGTGGAAGACCTCGCCCGTCGAGTAGGGCGTCTGCCCGGTGGCGAGGATCGAGACGGCCCCCGCGACGTCGGCCGGGCGGCCCCAGCGGGCGATCGGTGCCAGGCCGTCGGCGAGCAGGGCGTCGTACTTGCTGGTCACGCCCGAGGTCATGTCGGTCGCGATGACGCCGGGTCGCACCTCGTAGACGACGATCCCCTCGGGGGCCAGACGGGCCGCGAAGAGCTGGGTGGCCATGCCGACGCCCGCCTTGGAGATGCAGTAGTCGCCCCGGTTGGTCGAGACCGCGGTGGCCGAGATGGACGAGACGTTGATGATCGTCGCGACGGGCGTCTCGGGGGGCTCGGGCAGGGCCGCGAGGTCACCGCGCAGGGCCAGGACGCGGTTGGCGAAGGCCTGGGTGAGGAAGTACGGACCGCGCAGGTTGATGCCGAGCACCCGGTCGAAGCTCTCGGGGGTGGCCTCGAGCAGGTCGGCACGGACCGACGGCGCGACCCCGGCGTTGTTGACCAGCAGGTCCAGCCGGCCCCAGGCGTCGACGGCGTCAGCCACGTAGCGCTCGTGGTCCTCGGGCTCGGCAACAGAGCCGCGCACGTAGCGCACGCGGTCATCGCTGCCCGCGAGCTCGCGGAGCTCGGTGAGCACCTCGGTCGGCTCCTCACGCGTGGCGAGGATCGAGACGGCGAAGCCGTCGGAGAGCAGACGGCGGGAGATGCCGAGACCGATGCCCCGGTTCCCGCCGGTGACCAGTGCCACGGGTGTCATCGAGTGCGTTCCTCACGTCGAGCGGGGTCGGCGACGTCCACGCCGACCTTGCTGATCCTGGCATGAGGAACCAGGTCTGGGCAAGCGCTTTCCATCGAGGAGGTGGATGCCCCGTGGCGGATCCTGTCGGTGTCCGACTCGCCGCACCATGCGAGGCCCTCAGGCCCAGAGCTCAACCAGCGCCGCACCGCATCGACGATCGACGAAGACCTCGCGATCATTGATCTCCACCAGCGAGAACAGCCTTCCGCGGGACTTCAGGGAGACACGTCCCGGGGACTCCACCCAGTCGACGCGGACTCTCTCGCCAGCGAGCGAGGTGTACTGGAACCCCAGGGCCACGACATCCTGCCCGTAGGCGAGCTGCCCGATCGGGGACCAGCGCGAGAGCATCGTCTTGGTGCCAGGAAAGTTGCTGAGGTCCAGCAGGACGACGGGCCCGGCGAGCAGAAGTATGGCCAGTCGGCCGAGCCTCGTCGAGAGACACCTGCCCGTGCGGAGCGCCGTGCATGCTCCCATGACGCCTTCTGGCCAGGGGAAATCTCTTGCTCCGGCCCGTGTCGGCGACAGGAGAACCGCATCATGTTGGTTTTTACCGTTCACGGCGCATCCTCGAGTCGACCATCGTTCCGATCACCGGGAAGCCCCGGAGGCTCGCGGCGACGGGCACGGCCACAGTAGCCCTAACCAACGACCACACCGATGACGATCATGGCACTCAGCACCGCACCGAGCGACATCCCGATGGCAAGGTCAGGAACGCCAGGGAGTGAACCGTCGACGGGCCGCTCGTCTTCCGGCTCTCCCCGTCCTTCCCAGGCGCGTAGCTGACGCACAGCACGCGCTAGACGAACCGACATCGGGACGACAAGTCCGAGAACAGGGAAGAGCGCTGCCAAGACGAGGGCGAGGGCATTTCCCGTGGCTAGGGCGCCGAAGAACGGTCGGACCAGCAGCGCAACTCCCAGCAGGGGAAAGTACGCCGCGGCGCACGCGACGAGTATCGCATTCGTCAGCGCCTCCACCGCGTAGTGGCGGCCCCACACCGACGCGTCCGGCCCTAGGCCATCGTTCACGATGTCGGTCGCAATCTGCTCGCGTGAACGCCCACGGGCGTCGTGCGCCGGCCATGACTTCTTCTTGGAAGGCCTGGAGATGCAGTAGAGCACCCTCCAGGCCAGGGCGTCCTCTCGGAGGAACTTCGCGTCGGGCATCGAGGCCTCAATCACTGTTTCGCGCTAGACGAGCGCAAGGAACGCTCCGAAGAGAACGGCCAGGGGCAGTGCGTACACCAGGTCACGGGAACCAGGCTGCGACGCAGAAGACGGCGTCTGCCGTCGTCGCGCCAGGTCGCGGCGCGCGACGCTCCAGCGTCCGGCCCACACCATGCCCAGTGCCATCAGTGGGGCGCTGAAGGCAACGCCGGTAGCCCGAGCCAGGAAGAGCCCGATACTGCCATCGGTGAGCGCGTCGAATCCGATGCCCAGGAGTGCGCCGAGGATCAGGATCGAGACGCCGACGAAGACCGCTGAGTTGGTCAGCAGGCCCAGGAGCTCTTCTCGTTCCGCCATGTCTGGTTCGGGGCCGAGGGCACGCTCGTTGGAGCGGTCCGAGACCTCTTGCACGGTCTCGTGCCCAGCCCGGACCGCGGGGCTCATGCGGTCCATCGGCCGGGTCAGGATCCCCGCCCATCGCCAGATGAAGCTGCCTGGTCGAGCTGGACGGTAGCCGCGGCGCATCGGCCCGTGGCGTGTCGGCAGGCCTTCGGTCACTAGAGGATCGCCGCAACAACGATGAGCAGAGCTGCGGCACCCAACATCACGACACGACGGCGACGGTTGGCGTCACGGACGATGCTGCGGCGCGAGAGCTCCGGCGCGCCCTTGGCAAGGGGTCTGTGCGGAAGGGCGAAGGACCCCACTGCCACGAGGGTTGCTGCACCTCCGAGGATGACGACGACGTCGCTTGGCCCCTCAACGATGGCGTGAGCTGCGGCGAGCAGCATGAGGGACGCTGGCACCCACCATGTGGCTCGGTAGAGGATGCGACGGATGTCGGGCGTCGGGACATACAGCCACCCCCCTGTGCCCAGGTCCCACATGAGGGCAGCGATCGCCAGCCCCAGCGCGAGGTCCACCTACGAGCCCCCGCCCACGCTCCAGTCGAGGCGCGCTCCCACAATGACCCCTCCGACGCTCGACGACCTGAAACCTAGGGGCTGAACCCAGCCTGTGGGAGCCGAAGAGCTGATCTTCACCCGATCGGCTCCCAGGACCCGCCGAGCAGCCCCGTCGAGTGAGACCGGCCCATGACTGACGCCCCAGGGACACCCCACCCCCTCCCCAGGCATGCGCACAGCCCCGATCCCGCCACCCCGGCCTCGTAGGGTGACAAACGCCTGGGCCGGACCCGGCGACGAACCCCCGTACGACTACCTGGGCGACGGAGCACGGACGCACCTCCACCGAGAGCCGCGCCGCCGCCGACGGCCGGCCGCAGCGAACGAGTTCAGGGCAGAGCCCGAGCACGGGTCCCACCCTTCTGACTTGTCGTAGCGAAAGTGGTCGGCCGAGCGCTAGTTCATCAGCCGAGAGCCAGCATGAGGAAGAACCACGCTAACCCTCCGCCCAATAGTGTGGCCGTCGCGAGGTCGTAGGCTCGAGGCTGGGAGGCTTGGCGGAAAGTCCAACTTTCGGGGCGCCCTGCCGCCTCCCACTGGTGGCGGTCGGCTGTTGTGAACCAGCTTCGCACGAAGAGCGGTACGTGCACACCAAAGCACAGCGCACCGGCCGCGACCGTCATGGCCCCCGCAATGCGCACGGGGTCTATATCTGCGAGCTCACCGAGTGCGAAGATCAGGGCCCCGGGGACTCCTAGGACTATGAACAGCGCCAGTGCCGACATGTGCGCCAATCCGCTGTTCTGCAGACGAGTCGTCACCTTGGGGCTCTGCCCCCAGCTCTCTGCCACGAATGCACGGGACTCTTCACGAGCGGCACGCCAACGGCTAGTGCCTGGAGGGCGAGGCGCGATCGGCGTCACGAGGATCATCGGGAAGAGAGCGGACACTAGGACGTGGGCGAGGGCGCTCGTGTCCTCGATGGGAGGCTCGGGGTGGGCTGACTTCCTCATGCCGTGCACTCATTGGCTCTAGTGTCCCAGTTGTTTGTGCCCATCATCCAGCTCCAAAGGTTCTGTTGCCGCACGATGGCTCCACGCCCCAGATTGCGGTATTAACCACAGCATCACCGAACAACCGGCCACGTGCTACCTGCTGCGCGGCTTCCAAACCGTGCCGCTTTTCCAGCGTAACCCAGACCGTAGACGTCCTTGGCAATAGCATCCGCGACGGGAACGATCCCAACAGCGCTCCAAGCGGCCGCCCCGGCGTCGCCAGCACGAGCCTGCTGGATGACCCCGCCGACCGAGTTGCGGCGGCGACGCCTTGGGCGGCGGCGGAGACCAACCGCGGTGCCCCTCCTACGGGAGCCAAGGCGCCAGTGGCAGCCTGCGTGGTGGCAGCCAACAGCGGTGCACAGGCTCGCAGCGTCAGCCACCTTGTGGCGAAGCGTCCGGCCGTCTCGCCCCTCCCCAGACATGTGGACAGCCCCGACCCCACCACCCCGGCCTCGTAGGGTGGCAGCGTGACTGACGCCTGGGCCGGACCCGACGACGAACCCCCGTACGACCCCGCCTACGACGACGTCCCGCCCGACCTCGGGTACGGCGCCGACCCCGGCGCTTCCACCACGAGCACTGCCGGCCGCAGCACGTCGTCGCGCCCCGCCTCGTCCGCCGGGCCCATCCCCACGGCGACCCCTCGCAACCCCGCTCCCCCGGTCCGCGCCGCGGGCGACGACCGCCCCCCGCGCACCCCGCTCGAGGTGCTGAGCGAGGTCTTCGGGTACGACTCCTTCCGTGGCGACCAGGCCGAGATCATCGACACCGTGGTCGCCGGCGGTGACGCCCTGGTCCTCATGCCCACGGGCGGCGGCAAGTCCCTCTGCTACCAGGTGCCGGCCCTCGTGCGTCCGGGCACGGGCGTGGTCATCTCCCCGCTGATCGCGCTCATGCAGGACCAGGTGGATGCCCTCTCGGTGCTGGGCGTCCGCGCCGGATTCCTCAACTCCACGCAGGACCCTGCCGAGCGGCAGCGCGTCGAGCGCGCCTACCTCAGCGGCGAGCTCGACCTGCTCTACCTGGCCCCTGAGCGGCTGCGTGTGCCGAGCACCCTGGACCTGCTGGGTCGCGGGCACGTCGCGCTCTTCGCGATCGACGAGGCGCACTGCGTGTCCCAGTGGGGGCACGACTTCCGCCCCGACTACCTGCAGCTCGCCGTCCTGCACGAGCGGTGGCCCGAGGTCCCGCGCATCGCGTTGACCGCGACGGCCACCGAGACCACCCACGCCGAGATCGCCCAGCGCCTCGAGCTGACCGAGGCCACCGGGGCCAAGCACTTCGTCGCAAGCTTCGACCGCCCCAACATCCAGTACCGCATCGTCGCCAAGGACAACCCGCGGGCCCAGCTCCTCGACCTGCTGCGCACCGAGCACGCCGGGGACGCGGGCATCGTCTACTGCCTGTCCCGCAAGTCCGTGGAGCAGACGGCGGCCCACCTGAGCTCCCAGGGCATCCCGGCCCTGCCGTACCACGCGGGCCTGGACCGCCGGGTGCGCGCCGAGAACCAGTCGCGGTTCCTGCGCGAGGACGGGCTGGTCATGGTCGCGACCATCGCCTTCGGCATGGGCATCGACAAGCCCGACGTGCGGTTCGTCGCCCACCTGGACCTGCCCAAGTCCGTCGAGGGCCACTACCAGGAGACCGGCCGCGCCGGCCGTGACGGCCTCCCCTCGACCGCGTGGCTCGCGTACGGCCTGGCCGACGTCGTCCAGCAGCGCCGCATGATCGACAGCTCCGAGGGGGACGCAGCGCACCGACGGCGGCTGAGCGCGCACCTCGACGCGATGCTCGCCCTGTGCGAGACGGTGGGCTGCCGCCGCGTCCAGCTGCTCGCCTACTTCGGTCAGGCCAGCGAGCCCTGCGGCAACTGCGACACCTGCCTGACCCCGCCCGAGGCCTTCGACGGCACCGTCCCCGCGCAGAAGCTGCTCTCGGCCGTCGTCCGCCTCGACCAGCGCGGTCAGCGGTACGGCGCCGGGCACGTGGTGGACATCCTGCTGGGGAAGGAGACCCCGCGGATCACCCAGCTAGGCCACACCGACCTCACGGTCTTCGGCATCGGCACCGAGCTGGCCGAGCCCGAGTGGCGCGGCGTCGTCCGTCAGCTCCTGGCCCAGGGCCTGCTCGCGGTCGACGGCGACGGGTACGGCACCCTGCGCGTCACCGAGGCCAGCCGCGCGGTGCTCAGCGGGGACCGCCAGGTACCCCTGCGCCGCGAGGCCCCCAAGGCGACCCGCACCCGTTCGACGCGCTCCGGCCGGTCCGGGGCCAAGGCCGGGCCCGAGCTCGACGCCGCGGCCACCGAGGTCTTCGAGCGACTACGCGCCTGGCGTGCGGCGACGGCCAAGGAGAACGGCGTCCCGGCCTACGTGATCTTCCACGACGCGACCCTGCGCGAGATCGCCACCCAGCGCCCCACCAGCCTCGACGAGCTCGCCACCGTCACCGGGGTCGGCGCCACCAAGCGCGAGCGCTACGGCAGCCAGCTCCTCGAAGCCCTCGCCCCCTGATGGGGGCGGTCACCTCAGCCCTCGGGACCATGGCCGCGATCGCCGTCGTCGGCTGGCTCATCGGCCGCGCCCGGCTGCTCGGGGCGGGGGCCGAGCAGGTGCTGGCCCGGACGGTCTTCGCGATCGCCGCGCCCTCGCTGCTCATGGTGACCATCGCGCACGCCGACCTCGGGCTGCTGCTCTCCCGGCTCGCGGTGGTCACGGCGGTCAGCACAGCCCTCGTGGTGCTGACCGCAGCCCTCGTGGTGCGGCTGGGCTTCAAGCGCTCCGCCGGGGAGACGACGGTGGTCACCCTCGCGGCTTCCTACGTCAACGCCGGCAACCTGGGCATCCCCATCGCCGTCTACCTGCTCGGCGATGCGGTCGCCGTCGTGCCGACCCTGCTGTTCCAGCTGCTCGTCCTGGCGCCGGTGGCCTTCACGGTGCTCGACGCGCGGCCCGGCCGGGGCAGCCCGCAGATCCCGGCCGACGACGGCACCGCTCCCGTTCCCGCCCTCACCCGCGCCCGGGGCGTAGCCGGACGCACGCTGCGCAACCCGATCATCATCGGGGCCCTCACCGGCCTCGTGCTCGCGGCTCTCCCGTGGGACCTGCCCGAGGTCGTCTACGAGCCCTTCCGCCTCATCGGCGCCGCCGCAGCCCCCCTCGCGCTGCTGACCTTCGGCATGTCCCTCGCGGTGCCACGCAAGGAGGCCGCGAGCGCCCCGACCCGCGAGCTGGCCCTGGTCATCGTCCTGCGCAGCGTCGTGCACCCTGCCCTCGCAGCCGGGCTCGGGCTGCTCCTCGGTCTCGACGGCACGGCCTTGCTCGCCGTCGTGACCATGGCGGCGCTCCCCACGGCGCAGAACGTCCTGGTGTACGCCCTGCAGTACGGCCGCGGCCAGGCGATCGCGCGCGACGCGGGACTGTGGACGACCCTGCTCGCACTGCCGGTGATGCTCGTCATCGCAGCCGTGCTGGGGTAGTACCGGCCGGGATGAGGCCCGGGGCGGGACACTAGGGTGTCGACCGCCGACGTCGCGAGGGAGAGGGTCCAGTGCCGGGAGTGACCAGCGCCGACGTGGCCCGCGAGAGCGGTGTGTCACGGACCACCGTCAGCTACGTCCTCAACGGCAAGGAGGGCGTGGCGATCTCCCCGGCTACCCGTCAGCGGGTGCGCGAGGCGGCGGTCCGGCTGGGCTACGCGCCATCGGCCGCCGCCCGCACCCTGCGGTCGGGGCGCAGCGACCTGGTCCTGTGCGTGCTGCCCAACTGGCCGATCGGCCCGGTGATCGAGACCCTGGTCGACCACCTCGAGGACGAGCTCGCCGAGCGCGGTCTGTCGGTGCTGGTGCACCACGGTCGCGGGCCGCGCCCGCTCGCCGAGCTGTGGCGTGCGGTCACTCCGCGTGCTGTCGTCGCGCTGGGACCGTTCGCCCCGGACGACGAGCTAGCCATGCGTCAGGCCGGGATCCAGATCGTCAGCACGGCCACCGAGGACGGCCCTGGCCGGCGTCGCGTGTCGACGGTCCCGCAGGGGCACATCGGCCGGCTCCAGGTTCGTCACCTGGCCGCCGCTGGCCACAGCCGCCTCGCCTACGCCGCACCCACCGATCCGCGGCTGGTCGACTTCCTCGAGGGCCGCCTCGCCGGTGTGCGTAACGAGTGCGCCGACCTGGGCCTGCCCGAGCCCGTCGTCGCGGAGGTCGACCTGGAGGTCACCTCCGCGGTGCACGCCCTGCAGGAGTGGCGCGACGCCACCCCCGCCGTGACCGCCGTCTGCGCCTACAACGACGAGGTGGCGCTCGCCGTGCTCGCGGGTCTGCACGCGCTCGGTCTCCGCGCACCGCACGACGTCGCCGTCATCGGGGTGGACGACATCCCGGCGGCGCGGCTCGCCGTCCCGGCACTCACCACCGTCACCCAGGCGATCGAGGCGCAGGCGCGCCACCTGGCGGCCTCGGTGCTGGCAGCGCTCGACCAGGAGGCCCCGCTGCCGCCACCCCCGGGCGACGCTCACGACGTCGTCGTGCGCGACTCCGCTTAGCCAGCCAGCCCTTGACACCACGCCGTCCCCCCTTACGGTGATGACACGTGTTAATGACACGTGTCACTAGCACGCGGTTGAATCGTCTGATCGAGCACCTCAATGGAGAGGACCTCATGACCACGCACCAGATCCCAGACCCGCCCCGCGCCCCACGGTCACGGCGCGCCCGACGCCTCGCTCCCGCACTCGTGCTGGCCGTGGCCGTCGCGACCTTCGCCGGCACGGCGGCCGGCGCGGCACCACCGCAGAGGATCGATCCCAGGAATCCCGACCTGGGCCCGAACGTCCTCGTCTTCGACGACTCGATGCCGCAGGCCGAGATCCAGGCCACCGTCGACGAGATCAACGCCCGCCAGATCGACGACGAGATGGGCACCGACCGCTACGCGCTGCTCTTCGAGCCGGGCACCTACGGGACCGACGCCGACCCGTTGCAGATGCAGGTCGGCTACTACACCGAGGTCGCCGGGCTGGGCGCCTCGCCCTCGGACGTTCGGGTCAACGGCAAGATCGAGGTCTACAACCGCTGCCTCGCCGACGGCGGGACGAGCAACTGCATCGCGCTGGTCAACTTCTGGCGCACGCTCTCGAACCTCACGCTCGACATCAACGGCGCGGGCCAGGACGACTGCCGCGCGTCGGCCAACTTCTGGGCCGTGTCCCAGGCCGTCTCCATGCGCCGTGTGGACGTCAACGGTGGCAACCTCTCGCTCCAGGACTACTGCAGCGCCGGCCCGCAGTACGGCAGCGGCGGCTTCATCGCCGACTCCACCGCGGGCACGATCATCAACGGCTCCCAGCAGCAGTGGCTGACCCGCAACAGCTCGGTGGACGAGTGGAGCAACGCCGTCTGGAACCAGGTCTTCGCCGGGGTCGAGGGAGCTCCCAGCGACGCCGGCTTCCCGGACCCGCCGTACACGACGCTGGAGACCACGCCCGTCAGCCGTGAGAAGCCGTTCCTCTTCATCGACCACAAGGGTCGCTACAAGGTCCAGGTGCCCGCGGCGCAGACCAGCACCCGCGGCGTCTCGTGGGACGAGGGCATGACGGCCGGCCGGACGTTGCCGATCACCGACTTCTTCATCGCCAAGCCGACCGACTCGGTGCAGGTCATCAACAGCCAGCTCGCCCGGGGCAAGCATCTGCTGCTGACCCCCGGTGTCTACGACGTCGCGAAGAGCATCAAGGTCAAGCGACCCAACACCGTGGTGCTCGGCATCGGCCACGCCACGCTGACGGCGGTCGACGGTGCCGTCCCGATGACCGTCGCCGACGTCCCGGGCGTCGTCATCGCAGGCCTGTCGATCGACGCGGGCACGGTCGAGTCCCCGGTGCTGCTGCAGGTCGGCAAGAAGAAGGGGCACCACGGCCGCGGCCACCACGGCCGTGGCCACCAGGGCCGTGGCCACCAGGGCCGGGGAAACCCGACGACGCTGAGCGACGTCTACTTCCGGGTCGGCGGCCCGCACATCGGCCGGACCGACATCGCCCTGGAGGTCAACAGCGACAACGTGCTCATCGACCATGCCTGGGTGTGGCGCGGCGACCACGGCGTCGAGGGCTTCACGGAGGGCGTCAACGGCGACACCGAGCGCTGGCGCACCAACATCGGCCGCAACGGCGTCGTCGTCAACGGCAACCGCGTGACCGCGACCGGCCTGTTCGTCGAGCACTTCCAGGAGCACAACACGATCTGGAACGGCGAGGACGGCACGGTGATCCTCTACCAGAACGAGCTGCCGTACGACCCGCCCACCCAGGCGGACTGGGGCGAGGACGACGGCGTGCTGGGTTGGGCCGGCTACAAGGTCGGTGACCGCGTGAAGAGGCACACCCTGCATGGGGGCGGCGTGTACGTGTTCAACCAGAACAACCCGCAGATCCGCACCACCAACGGCTTCGAGGTGCCGCAGCGGCCGGGCGTGCAGCTGAACCACATCATGACCGTGAACCTCAGCGCCGGCGTCATCGACCACGTGGTCAACGGCATCGGCGACGCGGCCACCTTCGAGGACGGGCACGTCGGGGTGCCGGTGTACATCGAGCGGTACCCGCTGCCCTGATCCGGAGCGGGCAGCACGGTGCAGGAGCTCACCGGGTGGGCCGGGGTCGACATGACCACCCCGGCCCACCCGGCAGCACGTCCGGGGCGGGCGGCGCTACCCACTGACGGCGGGCAGAGCCACCCACCCAGCGCCGCCGCGGGAAAGACGACACCATCGTGGGCGTGACGATCCAGCCGGCGCTCAGCGCCTTCCCGTTGACGCCGATGAGGGACGAGGCGGTCGACGACGCCGCCCTAGCGAGGCTGGTGTCGAGGCTCGTGGCAGGCGGCGTCGACTCGGTGGGCGTCCTGGGGTCGACCGGCGTCTGTGCCTACCTGTCTCGCGACGAACGTCGGGCCGCCATCGATGCCGCGGTCGGCGCAGCCGATCAGGTGCCGGTAATCGCGGGGGTCGGTGCGCTGCGGACCCGAGACGTCCTGGTGTACGCCGAGGACGCTCAGGCGGCCGGAGCCTCGGCGCTGCTGGTGGCGCCCGTCTCGTACCACCGGCTGCGCCACGAGGAGGTGTTCGGCCTCTACGCAGATGTCACGTCGAGCTCGTCGGTCCCGGTCGTGGTGTACGAGAACCCCTCGACGACGGGCTTCACCTTCACCGACGAGCTGCACGCACGCATCGCACAGCTGCCCAGGATCGCCGGCGTGAAGATCCCCCCACCAGCCCCGGGGACCGCGGCCGACCGCGTAGCTCGCCTCCGCGACCACCTGCCGGCTGACGTCACCATCGGAGTCAGCGGCGACTGGGCGGCTGCGGAAGCCCTGACGAGCGGCTGCCACGCCTGGTACTCGGTCCTCGCTGGGCTCTTCCCCCGGGCCGCGCGCGCGATCGTCGACGCAGCGAGGGCCGACGACGCCGACGCAGCCCACCAGCACTCGTCGAGCCTCGAGCCGCTCTGGTCCCTGTTCAAGGAGCACGGGAGCCTGCGGGTCATGGCGACGGCGGCCGAGGCGCTCGGACTCGTCGACGCGCCCTGCCTGCCGCGGCCGCTGCTCGCCCTCGATGAGCACTACCGCCCGGCGGTCGAGAACGCGCTGCGTACCAGCGGTCTGGTCTAGCCGCTGCGCACCTTGGTCTACGGCGAATCAACGCTTCAGCCTGATCCGTCGACTGCCGATGATGTCGGAGGCGCATCCCGACCGGGGCTGTGCAAGACCCCCACGACGCTCTGGTCGCGCTGCTGGCCGGATGTGTGGTGCCTGTCGCCCCAACACCGAAGGAGCGCCCACCCGTGCCAGAAGCCCCGACGCAGTTCACCATCGTCCCGGACGACTACCACGTGCCCTACGCCGGAACGGCTGAGGATGGACGCAAGTTCTTCCTCAGCGACGAGCTCTTCGTCCCGGGTGAGTCGGCGTACGTCGCAGTCTTCTTGTGGCAGGCCGACGGCCGTTTCGACGAGATCCGGGTGGACGAGGTTGCGAGCCCGGGAGGCCTCCCCGCTGGCCAGGCCTCCTCGGCCGGGGCCGACAACATCGTGAAGACTCGATTGGCTGAACTGGGCGACTACGTCCTCGAACCCATCGAGGTCGAGCCCTTCACGCAGCAGGTCGACGACGTCACCTTCGGCTGGAAGGTCGACCAGTACGAGGACGGCACCTACTACATCAGCATCGAGCCCGGGGACTTCATCGCCTACTACGAGCCGTGGGACGGGCTCGAGTACGACACGTAGGTCGGTCTACAGCGATCCCAGCCAGAGGTCGCGTGCTTGTCTTGAGAGGTCGTCGACAACCTCGCGCACCCGGGTGATTGAGCTGGTCAGCCGAGGCCCGCACACGTCACCCTGACGAGATGAAGCAGCGGAGCACGCCCTCGTTCGCTCAGATCGTCGAGGACGCGAAGCGAGCTCCGCGCCCGCTGGTCGAACCCGCCGACGACGGGTCACGGCTCACCGACCCCGCCGGACGCACCTGGCACGAGGTCGAGGCGCCGATCAGCCCCGGACGAGCCCGGGAGCTCGTCGCCGACGGGGCCGCCCTGGCGTGGGACGACTGCGGCAGCCGAGGCTATGGCGCACCGGTCGACTGGCTGAGCACGAGTGAGGCGACTGCTCTGGCGGCGGACGGACTCCCGGTCCTCCGCACGAAGCGGGACCCCGCATCAGAGCTCAGCGCGTGGGCGACGGAGGACGGGGCCTCGCTGGTGCTGGCGACCAGATCGGTCCGCTGGGGTCGTCGCTTGGCATGACATCGAGCCGGTGCCGCCACGAGAGAGGCAGCCCGTGCCTTGCTCGCGTGATGGACTGGGGCGGCGACGGCACCGTCGCGTGGCGGCGCACCGACGAGGGCCTGACCCTCTGGGGACCGCGCGCGGCCGTGGATCGTGAGGTCCTGCTCCACACGCTCGACCTCGACTGACACCTCCAGCCACCGACCACACCCCACGCGGAGGTGGTTGCTGGCCATCGAGCTGAGGGGCAGACCTCCTAGGGGCCAGCGCCTCGTCGAGGTGATCCTTGGCGCCTACCTCGAGCGGGCCGCGCCGCGCGCCGGAACGATGAACCGCGCTGCCAGCGCAGTGGCCAGTGCCCACGCCATCGGCGTGCGCACGAAGGCTTCCAGGGGCGCGATCGAGGCCGCGCTCGCCACCAGGATGATCACGCACACGAGCAGGCCGGTAGCGCTCGCCTTGCGGCTGGCCCCCACGACCCACGCCGCACACACCACGGCGCCCGTGAGGAAGCCCTCGAGGACGACGGTCCAGCTCAGCCCGCTGCGCTCGAAACCCAGGTACTTGCCCTGCACGACGATGGTCGCGAGTGCAGCGAGCGCTACCACAGCAACGATCCGCGCTTGGCTCTTCATCGAGCGGCCCCCTTGACGTCTGCGATGGCGATGATCTTGTCGCGCGACACGCTACACCGCGCCCGCTGGCGGGCTACGGTGCGCGGATGAGCAACCTGAACGACGTCGGCGACCGTGACGCGTGGCGCTGCTGGCTGTGCGACGAGCCGGTCGACCCTGAGGCGTCGGTCAACTCCGACCGCGGTCCGAGCGTCGACCTCGGCGTCACCAAGTCCAAGAAGGCCGCCGCGGGCACCGAGCGGCTCGCGCACCGTGCGTGCAACACCCGCCGAGGGGCGGTCAAGCCGGTGGTGCCGTGGTCACCCGAGCTGTTCGTCGTCGACCCCGCACCGATCGTGGGGACCGTCGAGCGCCTCGGCCGCAAGGGCGGGCGTGAGGTGGTGGCGCGGTGCCCGAGCCGTGCGGACGCCGACCTCGCCGCCGCATGGCTGGTCGATCGGCTGTCGCGCTTCGCCCCCGGACTGGCCGTCACGACGCAGGTCGAGTCGGGTGGTGGGCAGTTCCTGGTAGTGCTGCGCGCCTGACGACGCCCGAGTGATTCCGCTGGGAGGCTTGCACCGTGGGCAGCAGCTGGTTGGACCTGGCGACGCAGCGTTGGGTGCGTGCCACCGGCCGGCGGGTCGACCTCTCCGCAGAGCGGTGGCTGCAGGGGCCCGTCGGGGGGACAGACGTCATCGGCTCGTCGTGGCTCTCCGCCGAGGCTGACCGACTCGAGGCATCGGTCACGCCTAGCGGTCAGCCCGCGGGGTTGCTCGCCTCCATGGCCGCGCTCGACGGCGACGCCTTCACCGCTGCCGACCTGGCGCCGTCGGTCCGTGACTTCTACGAGCAGACCAGCCGGTGGCGCCTGGACGCCTGGGTCGCCTGGTCGTCCTGGGCGTGGCCGTTCGGGTGGCTGCTGAGCACCGCCTTCGCCCGCCGCCTGGAGCAGCTCGCGCTGCCGTTGCGACCTCTCGACGTCGCGCACGGCATGACCAGCACGGTGACGCCGCTGCGGAGGGACGGGGAGCAGGTCGCCGCCCTGTGGCTCCGACGGCTCCGCTCCACCGGCGTGGTCGTGTTCAGCGGCCTCTACAGCGCCGTCGCACCACGCGGCAGCCAGTCCCCCGCCATCAAAGTCGCCTTCCCCCTGCCCAACGGCCGTCTCGTCGTGCTGCTGACTCCACGCGTCGGCGATCAGGGCTCACTCGTCCTGAGCTCCTCTCGCGGCGGATGGGGCGGACAGGGGGCATACCTCGTCGTCGACACCCCCGGAGGGTCCTGGGCACGCCGCATCCCGATCCACGAGCAGTTCCACGTCCACGTCGACGACGAGGGCGTCCTGCGCACCGACCACAGCCTCGCGCTCGGCCCGCTGCCGGTCCTGCGGCTGCACTACCGGCTCACCCCGAGCCAGGACGCGTGATCGAGAGGGCTGACGTCGGGATGATGGACCGGTGAACCCTGGGAACCCGAGCATCGCCGAGGTCCTGGATGCCGATGCCGCATCAGACCTCCTCGCCGAGCTCGCAGACCGCGCTCCCCGCCGCCGGCCGGCTCTGCTGCGTCGGGTGCTCGCACACGCCGTCCAGAACAAGGGCTACCTGGAGGCCGACGACGCGGCAGCGGCGATGGCGGCCGCCGCACTGGTCGCCGTGGCTCGGGACATGACCGAGGCCGAGGGCGACGAGGACCTCGAGGCGCTGACCGCGTTCCCGGTCGACGCACGCCTGCTCGAGTCCGCCCTGGCGGCGCTCGGACGCCTGGCGGATCCCCGCGACAACGAGCTGCTGGGGTCGTGGGAGGACGGTGAGGCGCTCGACGGCTATCTGGCCGGGATCCACAGGTGGCACGAGGCCCTCTCGAGGCCCGTCACCGGCCGTCCTCCGGCCCGACGCCGGGCCCGGACGCACGGACCGCGACTCCGCGCCGGCGCGACCTTCCTGTGCAAGCTGCCCAGCGGACGACGGGTCCGCGCCGTCGTGATCGCCGTCCGCGACGGCGGTGAGTCGGCCCGCGTCGCCCTGGTCGGCCCGGCGACGCTCGATCCCGACGACGTCGGTGCGCAGAGCTGGGTGCTGATCGACACGCTGGACTGCCTCTCCGCTGACCTCGAGTGCCGGGAGGGGTGGTCGCGTCGTGACGACGCGCCTCCCCCGCTGCTACGAACGCTGCAGGAGGAGCCATCAGCCGAGGGAGCAAAGGGTGGCCCCGACCTCCTCGGGCCGCACGTCCTCGACGCGCTGGTCGACGACACCGAGGCACGAGGTCTCACCGGGCTGGCCTGGCACCACGACCCCCGTGGCATCGCCCCATGGCGCGAGGACCTCGTCGACGAGTACGCGCCGTGGGTCGAGACGACCCAGGAGGCAGCGCGCGCCGGCGAGCCGGCGGCCGGGATCGCCGCACTGCTCGCCGTCCGGTACGGCGACGTAGGCGTCCACGACAGCGCACTTCGACGATATGCAGAGGATGCCTACGCCTACCTCGAGTCGTGGAGGCCAGACCCGGAATAGCTCACCGCCCGGCGGTTTCACGAGCGGACGAACGCTCACCCGTCACGGCTGAGCCAGGTCGGGGTACCGCTCGACGAGGGCGTCGAGGTCGGCTGGGCACTCCACGATGGTGGCGGCGACGGTGTCGGCCGTCTTCGCCAGGCCGTCTGCTGGCACCTCCTCGTCGGGGGTCAGCTCGATCCGGAAGCCGCCGCAGGTGAATGCGGCTGCCGCACGGCCGTCCGGTGACTCGCCCTGCCAGTGGTAGGCGCCGTGCTCGACAACCACAGCGCCCACGTCGCTGGTGCTCCGCACCTCGACGGAGGCGCGGTCGAGGGCGCGACCGCGTGGATCGACCCGCCAGCCGATGTACCCGTGGTCGGTCTGGATGGACTCCGTTCCGGCGAGGACGTCGTGCTCCTGCCCCAAGGGCTCGTACCCACCAGCAACAAGCATGTCGTCGAGCCACTGGTTCATCGCGCACACCGTCACCGCGGGTTGGCATCCTGGGTGCCCGGTGACCGAGGGCGGGAACTCTCGCGCGGTGCCGTTCTCGTCGAAGCGGTCGTCGATGATCTCGACCGTCGGCTGCTCCTCCAGCACGTGCCCCTCGGGCAGTGCCACCACGTACGTGGTGACCCGATGGTCGTACGTGCACCCGCCGACGCCCTCCGGGGTACCGACGACGATCTCGACCAGCCCGTCGTGGCCTCGGATCGCCTGGGGCATCGACGGGCAGGTGAGTGACCCACCGGTCGACAGCGTGACGGTCCCCGCGTCGAGGTCGACCAGAGGTGACTCGGGCGCGCCGTCAGGCCCCCGCCAGGGTAGGTGTCGAGAACCGTCGCGGCCACGAACGGTGGGGCCTCCTCGGTGGCTGGGGCCGCCGTCCGGTCCACGAACGTCGGCCAGCCGCTGACAAACCCCGCGGCCACGCCGAGCACCGCGACCCCGGCAGCGCCCAGGCCGCCCCATCGCGCCGCCGTCCGGCGTCGACGCCACC
>NZ_JALPKN010000180.1 GCF_023630195.1 Actinotalea sp. C106
CGCCTCTCCGACGGTCGGGTGCGCTTGGTGGGCGGCCAGGCCAGCGAGCTGACCACGGCGCTCGGCGGGCGGCCCGACGTCGCGGTCTGGGACCACCCCGTCACGGAGGCCGGTCGCGTCGAGCTGCTGCCCTTCCTCCGGGAGCAGGCCGTGAGCATCACCGCGCACCGGTTCGGCACCCCCCACCCGCTGACCGACGGGCTGATCCCGGTGAGCTGACCCGCTCCGGCCGGGCCACGAGCGAGGGCCCGGCCGGAGCGCGGCACCGGCACTCGGCGCCGGTCAGGTGTCGGCCGAGGATTCCTCGGCGCTGCCCTCCTCGAGGTCCGGCAGACCCGCGCCGCCCCCCGGGGCTCCCGGCATCTGCGACCCGTCCCCGGGCGCCCCGCCCTCGTCCGTCCCGGGCCACATCCCTGCGCGGAAACCCTCGGTGGCGACCTGCTCGGTGGACTCGTGGCCGACCGCGAAGCCCGCGCCGAACCCCAGACCCGCGGCCAGCAGGACCCCGATCGCGGCGGTCGCGAGCGGAGCGGCGACGACCCGGCGCCGCAGGCGAGCGCGTCGCGACTCAGACCCTGGGGCGGTCGCCGGCATCCCCTCCTGCGGGATCGCGGCAGGAGGAGTCCCCTGAGCGGTCACGGGGTGCGGGGGCACGGCCTCGGTGCTCGTGGGACGGTCCTGGTCGGGTCCCTGCGTCATGGTGATCTCCTCGTCCGGTGCTGGCACCGCTGGTGCGGCCACCGCTCTGCGCGGTACGTGCCCAGCCTGGCCGCCGCTGCTGCGTGGGGCCTGAGGGGTCACTGTGCGCCCGCTGTGGACCGTGGCAGGGTCACGAGGAAGGTGGTCCCCCCGGCGGCACCGTCGACCGTGATCTGCCCGCCGTGCGCCTGGACCACGGCGTCGACGATGGCCAGCCCCAGGCCGGTCGACCCGCTGCCCGGCGCTCGCGCGGCATCCCCTCGGCTGAATCGTTGGAAGAGGGTCGGCAGAAGGTCGGCCGGGACGCCCGGGCCGTCGTCCCGGACGCTCACGGTGACGGCCTCTGGCCCGGGCCGGACCGCGGTCAGCACCCTCGTCCCGGGGGGCGTGTGCACCCGGGCGTTGGCCAGAAGGTTGACCAGCACCTGGCGCAGGCGGTCCTCGTCCCCCGCGACGGTCGCGTCGTGCTGCGGGAGGCCCGTACCGTCCCCCTCCGCGTCGTCCGGGTCCGGCAGGTCGAGCAGCCACACGTGATCGGGCCCCGCGACGTGCGCGTCCGCCACGGCGTCCAGCACGAGGGCGGTGAGGTCCACGGGTCCCGTCTCCAGGGGGCGACCGGCGTCGAGCCTCGCGAGCAGCAGCATGTCCTCGACGAGGGTGGTCATGCGCCGAGCCTCGGACTCGACCCGGGCCATCGCGTGCAACGCGTCGGGGGGGAGGTCGGCGGGCACACGCCGCACCAGCTCGGCGTAGCCACGGATCGAGGCCAGAGGGGTGCGCAGCTCATGACTGGCGTCGGCGACGAGGCGCCGGACCTGCATCTCGCTCTCGTGGCGGGCGGCGAGGGCCCCTTCGACATGCCCGAGCATCCGGTTGAGGGCCGCCCCGACCTGCCCGACCTCGGTCCGTGGGTCGGTGTCCTGGACGTCGACCCGCTCAGCCAGGGCGACCTCCCCCTCGTGCAGGGGCAGCTCGGACACCCTGGTCGCGGTGCCCGCCACCCGTTCGAGCGGACGCAGCTCGCGACGCACCAGCACCCCTCCCAGGACGGCGGCGAGCCCGACGCCGAGGGCCGCGACCATGGCCTCGATCACCAGGTAGCGACTCACGGTGTCGGAGGCGTCCTCGAGGGACAGGCCGGTGACGACGAGGTCGTCCGCGCTCGTCGTCGAGGCCACGACGCGGTACTCCCCCAGCTCGTCGAGGTCCACGGTCCGCGCAAGGCCGTCCGTCTCGACCGCAGCGAGGACCTCCACCTGGGCCGCGGTCAGCTGCTGGAACTCGCCCGCGGTGTCGATGTAGGCCCCGAGGGCCGAGCCGTCCTGGACGGTCAGGGTCACCGTCCCCGCGGCCTGACCCGGTGCGTCGAGGCCCGAGGGGGGCCCGGAGAGCGGGGGATCCCCCTCGGGGCCGCCGGGGTCGCTCGGGGCGAGCGGTCCGATCTCCCGAGGTGCGTCCTCCGCCCGGACGGCGCGCTCGCTCGTCGCCAGCACGCGCTCGTCGAGCTGCTCGACGAGCGACGCCCGCAGGGCAAGGGTCGAGGCACCGGCCATGCCCGCCGCGACCGCGACGAAGAGGGCGAGGACCACGACGACGAGCCTGTGCCGCAGGGGCCACCGCGACCAGGGCCTACTGCGCCACCGTCCGTCGGCCGACCTCATCCGGTGACGGCCCCCCCTCGTCGGCGTTCGCGTGAGCCGGCTCGCCGGGCTTGAGCACGTAGCCCACGCCGCGCAGGGTATGGATCATGGGCGCCCTCCCCACATCGATCTTGCGGCGGAGGTAGGACACGTAGAGCTCGACGATGTTGGCCTGCCCCCCGAAGTCGTACTGCCAGACGCGGTCGAGGATCTGGGCCTTGGACAGCACCCGGCGGGGGTTGCGCATGAAGAAGCGCAGGAGCTCGAACTCGGTGGCCGTCAGCGTGATGGACGTACCCGCCCGGGTGACCTCGTGACTGTCCTCGTCCATGGTGAGGTCCCCGACGACCAGGGTGCTCTCGACCGCGGCGGCCGAGGCGCCCGAGCGGCGCAGCAGGCCCCGCAACCGCGCGACGACCTCCTCGAGGCTGAAGGGCTTGGTCACGTAGTCGTCCCCGCCCGCGGTGAGTCCCGCCACCCGGTCCTCGACCGCGTCCTTGGCCGTGAGGAACAAGACGGGCACCTCGGGCTGCTGCGAGCGGATCCGACGGAGCACCTCGAGACCGGTGAGGTCCGGGAGCATCACGTCGAGCACGATCACGTCGGGGCTGAGGGCCTTGGCGGCCCGGATCGCGGCGTGGCCCGTCAGGGCCGTCTCGACGGTCCAGCCCTCGTAGCGCAGGACGGTCGAGAGCAGCTCGCCGAGAGCCGGCTCGTCGTCGACGACGAGAGCACGCACCGACGTGCCGTCCGCGCGGGTCAGGGGGCTGCGCGCCGCAGCGGGAGGTGTGCTCATGAGGCCATGGTGCGCCACCTGCCCGGTGATCGGCTGAGCGCCACCTGTGCGCTTCCTGTGAGGCGCTGCCTGCGGGCCCGGCCCACGCCACCCCACAGCCCGCCCACAGGATCCGCGCAGGGCCGGCACAGGCCTGCGGACCATCGTCGTGGCACCACCCCGAACGACATGGAGCGCTCCGATGACCGCCTGGCCTCCCCTTCTGCTCGACCTCGTCGCCGTCTCGGTGCTGACCTTGGGCATCTACTTCCCGCGGCACCGCCGACGCGAGCTGGTCGTGGCCTACCTGGGCGTGAACGTCGGCGTCCTGGCCGTGACCGCCACGCTCTCCTCGACGGCGGTCGGCGCAGGTCTGGGCCTGGGGCTCTTCGGCGTCCTGTCGATCATCCGGCTCCGCTCGACCGAGCTCGCGCAGGAGGAGGTCGCCTACTACTTCTCGGCGCTGGCCCTCGGGCTGCTGGGTGGGCTGCCGCTGAGCCCCCTGTGGGCCACCGGGGCCCTCATGGCTCTCGTCCTGGCCGTGATGGTGATCGGGGACCATCCCCGACTCCTGCCCCGCTACGGCTCCCAGCTCATGACCCTGGACCGCGCCTTCACCGACAGCACGGTCCTGGTCGCCCACCTCGAGCAGCTGCTCGGCGCCCGGATGCATCGCGCGATCGTGCACAAGGTCGACCTCGTCCAGGACACGACCCTGGTCGAGGTCCGCTACCGGCTCCCCGTGCGCTCCTCCACGCTCGCCACGCGGGCCGGGGCAGACCAGGGCGGCCCGGTCAGCGCTTCCCGGCCCATGAGCGCGTCGGCCGAGGCCCGGTCATGAGGTCGGGGGCGCCCAGCGTGCAGTCCGGCCTGCACCACGTGCTGGGCGCCCTACCCCCCGTCGGGCTCGAGGACCTTCTCGACCAGGCCGCTCTCCAGCGGCGCATGGACCGCAAGTACGTCCTACCGGTGGCTGCCGCCGCTGAGCTGGTCGAGGGACTGGGTTCGGCCGAGGACGCCCAGGTGCTGGAGATCGCGGGACGACGCACCTTCGGCTACTCCTCGATCTACCTCGACACCGCCGAGCTGGACTGCTTCATCCAGGCGGCCAGGCGTCGCCCACGTCGGTTCAAGGTCAGGACGCGCACGTATCTTGACGCCGCCGAGTGCTGGCTCGAGGTCAAGACGCGGGACCGCCGCGGCTGGACGGTCAAGAACCGGACCTCCCACGCCCTGGACGACCGCCACGTCCTGACCAGCGGGGGCCGGGCCTTCGTCCGGCAGGTGCTCGCCGAGGCGCACATCGAGGAGCAGGACCTGGATCTCGCCGCGGCGCTCGAGACGGCCTACCGCCGCAGCACCCTGTACCTCGCTGCGAGCGGGAGCAGGCTCACCGTGGACACCTCCCTGCGCTGCGCGACGGAGCACGACGGGACACCTGTCGAGGCCCACCTCGAGGGCCATGCGGTCGTCGAGACGAAGACCGACGGCCGGCCCAGTGCGGCCGACCGCCTGCTGTGGTCCCACGGCTACCGGCCGGTACGCATCTCCAAGTACGGCACGGGGCTGGCCGCGCTGCGGCCCGACCTGCCCTCGACGCCCTGGCGCCCGCTGCTCAAGCACGACCTCTTCCACCCCTCCTCCCCGACCTGGAGCACCCCAGCAACGAGCTGACGGGGCCTCACGACAGCGGGCCGGCGCCTCACTCGGCGTCGGCCCGTGCGCGCAGGTACCGGGCGTCGTCGTTCGCGTAGGCGTAGTAGAGGCCGATGAGCAGGCCACCGCCGATGAAGTTCCCGACCAGGGCGATCGCGACGTTCGCCGCCGCCAGCCCCAGGTCGACCCCGCCCTGGAGGCCCACGATCGTGAACAGGACCGTGTTGGCCACCGAGTGCTCGAGCCCGAGGAAGGCGAAGATGAAGACCGCGACCACCATGACGAGGCTCTTGGTCAGGTCGTCCTTGATCAGCCCGTTGTAGACCAGCAGCATCGCGACGTTGATCATGAAGTTGCACAGGATCGCGCGGACCATCAGGTCGCCCCAGCCCGCGGCGCCCGCCGTGATGAACTCGAGCTTGTGCTCGACCGAGGACTCCATCTGCGCGAGCGGTGCCCCGGCGACCAGGGTGCTGAACCGGACCAGGGCTGCGACCAGGAGCCCGCCGAGCGCGTTCCCCAGGAAGCACAGACCCAGCAGCCGCAGGGCCTTGGCCCAGCCGGTCCGGCGGTAGTAGGCCCCGATCGAGACGACCATCATGTTCGAGGTCAGCAGCTCGGACTTCGTGTAGTAGATGAAGACCAGGGCGAAACCGAAGACCGCGGCCCCCACGAGCCGTCCCAGGGGCTCGAGGGTGGCGTCCCCCGCGGGGACGGCGTCGAAGGCGGCGACCACCGCGTAGTGCGTGACGTAGAGCAGGCCGATGATGATGCCGGCCATCGCGGCACGCTGGAGGTAGCGCCGGGCCAGGCTCCCGGACATCGCGGTCTTGGTCTCGAGGGCCTCGAGGATGGTGCTGATGAACTGCTTGCCGGGGAACAGCTGCGAGGAGTCCGCGCTCATGGGCCCTACGGTCCCACGCCCGGCGCCCCCTCAGCGGCACGAGGGTCCCAGGGCGGGAGCCGCCCAGGGTCGACACCCAGGGCTCCGTGCTAGGTTGGCGCGCTTCGCCTGAGCGAGGGAGAGCACCATGAACAGGACCACCAGGCTCGGCGCCGGCCTCGCGATCACCCTCCTGGCGGTCGCCGGGTGCAGCGCGACCGACGAGGGCACCCCCGAGGAGACCACCTCCCAGGAGACGGCCGCCCCGGACGAGGCCCCGGACACCGGCGCGCTCGAGCCCGATCTCGAGGGCATCCCCGAGGTCGTGGCCGAGGTCGACGGTCACGAGATCAGCCGCGAGGAGTTCGTCGAGGCCTACGAGGGCCAGTTCCAGCAGCTCGCGCTGCAGGCCCAGAGCGCCGGCCAGCCCGTCGACCAGGAGCAGCTCCGGATCGAGGTCGCCGACACCCTGGTCGGCACCCGGCTGCTGATCCAGGAGGCCGAGAGCCGCGGCTTCGAGGCCGACGACACCCAGGTCGACGAGACCCTCGCCGAACTCGCCGAGGTCAACGGCCTCGGCTCGCCCGAGGAGGTCGTCGAGGCCCTCACCGCCCAGGGCCTCTCGGAGGACGAGGTGCGCTCCGAGCTCCGCACCCAGGTGAAGGTCGACCAGCTGGTCGACGACGCCGTCGGGGACGTCGAGCCCTCCGACGCCGAGGTCCAGGAGCTCTACGACGACCTCGTCGAGCAGCAGGAGGCTGCCGGCGGCGAGGCCGAGGTCCCGCCCCTCGACGACGTCCGGCCCCAGCTCGAGCAGCAGCTCACCTCGACGGCCCGGTCCGAGGCGATCGGGACCCTGCTGACGGAGCTGCGCGAGTCCGCCGAGGTCACGATCAACCTCTGACCTGCCCCCAGGGTTCACGGGGCGGGCGACGGCCCGCTCTACCCGGCGGCGGGCGACGGCCCGCTCTACCCGGCCGCGGGCGGCGGCGCGCTCTACCCGGCCGCGGGC
>NZ_JALPKN010000181.1 GCF_023630195.1 Actinotalea sp. C106
GCGCCAGCTCCTGGCCGAGGGGGCCGCCGAGCTCGCGGGGCTCGGGCAGCACCAGGGCGGCACCCCGTGACCGGCCTCGCCCTGGACGGGTGGCCCGTGCTGGTCCCGCACGGCGGCGAGTGGGGCGAGAAGGTCACCGGTCTGCTCGCCCACCACGGGGCGGTCGCGACCGTGGTCCCGCTGATCGAGTTCGCCCCTCCCGAGGACGTCGCCGTCCTCGACACCGCCCTGGTCCGCCTCACCGAGGGCGCCTACGACTGGGTCACCATCACCAGCGGCACCACGGTCACGGCCCTGGCCGGCCGCGCGGCGGGGATCGTCAACCCCACCTCCCCCGCGGCCCGCAACCCCAGCACCGCCCTCGCGGCGATGATCGGCCGCACCCAGCTCGCCGCCGTCGGGCCCGGGACCGCCCGGGTGCTCGAGCGGCACGGCCTGACCCCGCACCTGGTGCCCACCGGGGAGCACTCGGCCCGGGGGCTGGTCGCGGAGTTCCCCCCGCCGCCCCTCCCGGCCGACCCGAGCGCCCCGAGCAGCGCCCGCGTGCTCTCCCCGCACTCCGACCTCGCCGAGCCGACCGTGGTCGACGGGCTACGGGCCGCGGGCTGGGAGGTCGACGACGTGGTCGCCTACCGCACCGTGAGCGGCCCGCAGCCGAGCAGCGAGCTGCGCGAGGACGTGCGGGCCGGGGTGTTCCGCGCCGTGCTGCTGAGCTCGGCGAGCACCGTGACCAACCTGCTCGAGCTGGTGGGCCCACCGCCCCCGCGCACCCTGGTCTGCTGCATCGGGCCCCGCACCGTCCGCGCCGCCGAGGCCGCCGGGCTCGAGGTGCACGTGGTGCCCGAGCACGCCACGGCCGAGGACCTCGTCGAGGCCCTCGCCCAGCACGGCCTCGCCCAGCACGCCCGCGCCACCTCCTCCGACGCCCCTTCCTCCGACGCCACCTCCTCCCCCGAACCTCCGAGGTCCTCATGACCCACCTGCCGATCCGGCCCCGCCGGCTGCGCACCACCCCCGCGATGCGACGGCTGACGGCCGAGACCCACGTGCTGCCGAGCCAGCTGGTGCTGCCGATGTTCGTGCGCGAGGGGGCCACCGAGCCCGTGGCGATCGCCTCCATGCCGGGGCAGGTCCAGCACAGCCGGGACAGCCTGCGGGCCGCGGTCACCCAGGCCGCCGAGGCCGGGGTCGGCGGCGTCATGCTCTTCGGCGTCCCCGCCGAGCGGGACGCGACCGGCTCGGCAGCGTGCGACCCCGACGGCGTGCTGAACGCCGCCTTGGGTGACGTGGTCGCCGAGGTGGGGGACGCCGTCGTCGTGCAGGCTGACCTGTGCCTGGACGAGTTCACCGACCACGGGCACTGCGGGGTGCTGGACTCCCGCGGGCGGGTGGACAACGACGCGACCCTCGAGCACTACCGCGCGATGGCCGTCGCGCAGGCCCGGGCCGGGGCGCACCTGCTGGGGCTCAGCGGGATGATGGACGGGCAGGTCGCGGCCGTGCGCGACGCCCTCGACGAGGCCGGGCACACCGACGTCGCGCTGCTGGCCTACGCCGCCAAGTACGCCTCGGCCTTCTACGGGCCGTTCCGGGAGGCCGTCGAGTCGACCCTCTCGGGGAACCGCCGCAGCTACCAGCTCGACCCCGCGAACCGGCGCGAGGGGGCCCGCGAGGCGGTCCTCGATGTCGCCGAGGGGGCCGACGTCGTCATGGTGAAGCCGGCGATGAGCTACCTGGACGTGCTGGCCGACGTCGCCGCGCTGAGCGAGGTGCCGGTGTGGGCCTACCAGGTGTCCGGGGAGTACGCGATGGTCGAGGCGGCCGCCGCGCAGGGCTGGATCGACCGACGGGGTGCGATCACCGAGTCGGTGCTGGGCATCCGACGCGCGGGGGCCGAGGCTGTGCTGACGTACTGGGCGGTCGAGCTCGCGGGCTGGCTGCGAGAGGGGATCTGATGGACACCACACGTTCTGAGGCGCTGTTCGCCGCTGCGCAGGGGGTCATGCCCGGTGGGGTGAGCTCCCCCGTGCGGGCCTTCGGGTCGGTCGGCGGCACGCCGCGCTTCATGGCCTCGGCCCGCGGGCCCTGGATCACCGACGCCGACGGCAACGAGTACGCGGACCTGGTCGGCTCGTGGGGCCCGGCGATCCTCGGGCATGCCCACCCCGCCGTCGTCGCCGCCGTGCAGGAGGCCGCGGCGCTAGGGCTGACCTTCGGGGCGCCCACCGCGCGAGAGACCGAGCTGGCCCTCGAGGTGCAGCGCCGCGTGCCTGCCGTCGAGCGGCTGCGCTTCGTCTCGACCGGCACCGAGGCCACGATGACGGCGATCCGGCTGGCCCGCGGGGTGACCGGCCGGCCCCTCGTGGTGAAGTTCGCGGGGTGCTACCACGGGCACCTCGACGGTCTGCTGGCCGCAGCCGGATCAGGCGTCGCGACCCTCGCGCTGCCCGGCTCGGCGGGGGTCACCGAGGCCGTCGCGGCCGAGACCCTGGTGCTGCCCTACAACGACCTGGCCGCGGTCGAGGAGGCCTTCGCGACCCACGGGGACCGGATCGCCGCCGTCATCACCGAGGCCGCCCCCGCCAACATGGGCGTGGTGCCGCCGCTGCCCGGGTTCAACCGGGCCCTGCACGAGGTGTGCTCGCGGCACGGCGCGCTGCTCGTCATGGACGAGGTGCTCACCGGGTTCCGCGCCGGCCCCGGTGGCTGGTGGGGGCTCGAGGGTGCCGAGGAGGGCTGGGAGCCGGACCTGCTGACCTTCGGCAAGGTGGTCGGCGGCGGGCTGCCGGTGGCCGCGGTCGGCGGGCGGCGCGACGTCATGGAGCACCTCGCCCCCCTCGGCCCCGTCTACCAGGCGGGCACACTGTCGGGGAACCCGGTCGCCACAGCCGCCGGGCTCGCGACCCTGCAGCACGCCGACGCCGCGGTCTACGCGAAGGTCGCGACCGTCGCCGACGCCATCGCCACGGGCCTGAGCGACGCGCTCAGCGCGGCCGGGGTCGCGCACTCGATCCAGCGAGCCGGGACGCTCTTCAGCGCGGCCTTCGTCGACCCGGTCGAGGGCCCCGTCACCGACTACGCCCGCGCGCAGTCCCAGGACGTGTTCCGCTACGCACCCCTGTTCCACTCGCTGCTCGAGCAGGGCGTGCACGCCCCGCCGAGCGTCTTCGAGGCCTGGTTCGTCTCGGCCGCGCACGACGACGCCGCGGTGAACCGCATCCTCGAGGCGTTGCCCGCGGCGGCCCGGGCTGCTGCTGCGGCGCCCCCCGTCTCGTAGGGTTCGCGGGGCCGGGGACCCGGACAGCGCCGGGCCGAGGAGCATGATCACCCGCTCGGAGGGCTCAGCGACGGACGGGGACGGCCGATGGGACGGCAACACCAGCCCCCGCGGAAGGCCCCCCGTTGCACGACGACCCGGACAGTGCCGACACCACCGAGCGCGTCCCTACCCGCAGCGACGACTGGTACGTGCCGGGTGGTCGGGGTCAGCCCGTGACCGGGGACCCCGGCAGCCGGGGCCTGGGTGAGGTCCTCGACCTGCTCACCGAGCGCATCGTCCGGTACCGCGTGGCCGACCTGCGGATCCTCTACTGCAACCGTGCCTGGGCCGGGGCCCTGCACTCCACCCCCGACCAGCTCATCGGCCAGACCATGCGCACGGTGCTGCCCCCCAACGAGCTCGTGGGGCTCGAGCACCAGGTGGCGCGCTTCCGCCCCGGCACCACCTTCCTGACCGGCAACGTCCAGCGCTCGATCGACCGGTGGATCGAGTGGACCGACCTGTTCCTCGACGCCCCCGACGGCGGCGAGGTGCTCGCCGTCGGCCGTGACGTCACCGAGCGACGTGAGGCCGAGCTGCAGCTCGCCGCCAGCGAGGAGCGCTACCGGGGCCTGGCCCTGCGCGACGAGCTGACGGGCCTGGCCAACCGCCGCCTCCTCGACGAGCTGCTCACCAACGCCCTGGCGCGCTCCCGGCGGCAAGGCGACCAGCTCGTGGTCAGCTACCTGGACCTGGACGGCTTCAAGGAGATCAACGACCTGCACGGCCACAGCGTCGGTGACGCGGTGCTCGCCGAGCTGGGCGCCCGTCTCGCCGCCGGCATGCGGGACGCCGACGTGGTGGCCCGGGTGGGTGGGGACGAGTTCGTCGTGGTGCAGGAGTGCCCCGTCGGCATGAGCGAGCGGGTGGCCGAGCGGCTCGCCGCCGTGATCGGCGACCCCGTCGAGACCCACGGCCTGACCCTGCGGTGCGCCGCGAGCACCGGGAGCGTGGTCGCCGAGGCCGACCAGGACGCCGCGGGCCTGCTGGCCGCCGCCGACGAGGCGATGTACGCGGTCAAGCGGGGGCGGCGCGCTGAGCTTCGCTAGACCGTCACCGGACCGCCGGTGCATCCGGTCCCCCGTCCAGGCCCCGGATCAGCCCGCCAGTCCGCACTCGTACGCGATGATCACCGCCTGAACACGATCACGGGCGCCGAGCTTGGCGAACACGTTGCCGACGTGGGTCTTCACGGTGGTCTCCGAGAGCACCAGCTCCGCGGCGATCTCGGAGTTCGACGCCCCCGCGGCGATCAGGCCGAGCACGTCGAGCTCGCGCGGCGTGAGGACGCTCAGACGAGGGTCCGGGCCGTCGTCGTCCACCCGCTCGCCCCCGGCGGGCAGGTGGGGCGCGAAAAGGTCGAGCATGCGGCGCAGCACCCTCGGGGCGACGACCGCGGTGCCCGCGGCGACCGTGCGGATCGCGTCGACGAGCTCGTCGGGGCGGGCAGACTTCAGCAGGAAGCCGCTCGCGCCGGAGCGCAGGGCGGCGAAGGCGAGGTCGTCGACGTCGAAGGTCGTGAGCACCAGCACGCGCGAGCCGGGGTGCGCCGCGACGACGCGGCGGGTCGCCTCGATGCCGTCCATGCCGGGCATGCGGATGTCCATGAGCACGACGTCCGGTGCGAGGGCGGCCACCTGCTCGAGCGCGACCCGGCCGTCGGCGGCCTCGCCGACCACCGTGAGGTCCGGCTCGGACTCGATGACCAGCCGGAAGCCGACGCGCACCAGTGCCTGGTCGTCCACGAGCAGGACGGTCGTCACGGTCGCCTCCCCTCCTCGTCGGCCCACGGCAGGACCGCGTGCACCCGCCATCCACCGCCCGGCAGGGGACCGGTCTCGACGTGCCCCCCGAGCAGCGCGGCGCGCTCCCTCATCCCGACGATGCCACGGCCGGTGCCCTCGCCGCTGCCGGGGCGCGTCCCCCCGGCATCGACGACGTCGACCTCGACGGTCGTCGGGGTGCGCCGCACAGCGACCTCGACCGACGGGGCACCGGGTGCGTGCCGCAGGACGTTGGTCAGCGCCTCCCCCAGGATGCGCAGCACCGCCAGCCGCACCGACGTGTCGTCCGGCAGGTCGGTGTCCAGACCCGTCGCCGTGACGGGGACGCCCGCGCTCCCGAAGCGGTCGACGAGGGTCGGCAGGTCCACCTCCGTGGGCTCGGCGCGGCGGTCGTCGTGGCCGTCCGTCGGGCCGAGCACCCCCAGGACGCCCTGCATGTCGACCAGTGCGGACCGCCCGGTGCGCGCGATCTGGCGCACGGCGTCCCGGGACTGGTCTGGGGCACGCTCGAACGCCGCGTCCGCACCGTCGGCCAGCGTGACCATCACGGACACGTTGTGCGCGACGACGTCGTGCATCTCCCGGGCGATGTGGGCGCGCTCGGCCGCTCGCGCGAGCGCCGCGCTCTGGTCCCGCTCGCGGGCCAGCGCACGGTAGCGCTCGACCAGCTCTTGCGCGTGCAGCCGACGGGCTCGCGCCGCCGAGCCGACGGCCACCCCGAGCAGCAGGAGGACGAGCAGCAGCATGACGGTCGCCGTGCGGCTCGCCGGTGAGTGCGGGGGTTCGCTGAGGTTCCGCACCGGGTCCCACGGTGAGCTCGTGGCCACACCGAACCACGCGACGATCTCGATGAAGCCGAGCTCCTCCCACCGCCACGACGCCACGGTCAGGACCACGAGCACCGCGCCGAACACGGTCCAGGTGGTCCGTGGCCCGCGCGCCGCTGCGACGCTGTAGAGCGCGCACCCCACGCAGGCGCCGAGGATGCCCAGCACACCCCCCACGACGAGCGACGCCACGCAGGCCGCCGTGAGCAGCGCGGTCACGGTCAGCGGCAGCACGCGACGGAGCAGGAGCAGCGCAGCCCCGCCGAGCACACCGGTGAGCCAGGTCGCGGCGACCGTGTGCTCGACACCCGAGTCCGACGGGTAGAGCCCCAGGTAGCGGGCGCCGACCGCGGCCTCCCAGGCGAAGATCGCACCCACGAGGCCCGCGAGGACGATCAGGACCGCGACCGTGGCGTCCGAGACCCAGGGATGGGCGTTGACCAGGCGAGCGACCGGGCTGCCGCCGCTGACCTGGGCCTCGGTGAGCGGCGGCGCGTCGAGGACGTCCGGCACACCGGCGTACGCCGCGGTCGACCGTCGGATCACCACGGCACCACTGTCCCACCGGGGGACATCGGTGCGCAGCGCCACCTCAGCCGGTGGTCCGGTCGCCGTGGAGGCGGGGTCGTCAGCGGAGGTCATGTCGCCTCAGGCGGTAGGCCGCGGCGGCGAGCACGACGATCACCCAGGCCAGCGCGACGGCACCGCCGCCCCACCCCCCGAGCGCCGGCCCG
>NZ_JALPKN010000182.1 GCF_023630195.1 Actinotalea sp. C106
ACCGCCCACCGGCGAAGTGGTCGCGGGCCGTCGTCGCGACGCCCATGGGCAGCGTCCCGCCGACCGGCGGGTTCTTCCAGGGGCTCGACGTCGCGACGGTCGCCACCCTGCCGACGGCGGTGGCGCTGCTGCTCGGCGGGCTGGCGCCGGTGGTGGTCGGGATCCAGGCGGCGATGACGGTGATCGTCGTCGCGGTGCTGGTCGGGGTGGCGGGGCGCAAGCCTCAGAGTTGAGACACGGTCGACGGATCCTGGCGAGCACAACGGTCGCCGGCAGGGCCCGGCACGGCCCTACTCGGCACCCTGCCGTTCGTCCCCGGTGTCGAAGAACCGGTCGAGGTACTCTTCTGCAGCGAGGTCGCTGTCCCGCATGAGGGAGTACACCTCAGCACCATCGACCGGTTCGTCGGCCATGCCGTACGCCTGGGCAAGCCCCAGGTAGGTCGAGGGCTCGCCCCCGAGCTGGTTGACGTACTCCACGGCCTCGAGCTCCGCGCGCACTATCGCCTCGCTCACCGACCGGGCACGCCACAGGGTGACCCGCTCCTCGTAGGTCTGGTGCGGCTCGTCGACCGGGCCGTGGACGGCGAACACGCACCGGACGGCGTACCAGCCGCCGCGCAGTCCGTCCCCGATCCCGACATCGGCGACGTCTCGCCGGGCGGGGCCCGAGGTCACCTCGCGCTCGGGTCGGACGTCCCCATGACGCAGGCCCGCGCCGATCTCGACCAGGTGGTCGACGACGGTGCGCACGGCCAGGCGCGCATACCGGTCGGGGCGGGCCAGGGCCACGATGCTGCGATCGGCACGCACACCGTCGAGGGGTCGGAGCACGACGCCGGGCCGTGGGCGGGTGGTGAACCGCGGCAGGAGGGCGAGGCCCACCCCTTCGGCGACGAGCGCCTCGATCAGCCGGTTGTCGCGCAGCCGGAGGCGGCGCTCGAGCCGCTCCCCGGTGAGGTTCTCGACCGCGATGAGGATGGTGTCGAAGGGGTATCCCTCGGGCACCCCGATCCAGGAGGTGCCGGTGAGGTCCTCGACCCGGAGCCGCGGGCGCGCCGCCAGCGGATGGTCGGCGGGGAGGGCGACGTCGATCGGCTCGCGCGCGACCACCCGGCTCACCAGCCCGTCTGCTCCCTGGGGCGTGTCCCCGGCGAGGCTGTGGGCGATGACGACGTCCGCGTCGAGGGTCCGCGCGGCGTAGTCGGTCTCGGCCAGGTCGAAGTCGTCCAGCTCCAGGCGGATCTCCGTGCCCCGCAACCGCCCGACCAGGCTCGGTAGCAGCGCCTCCCCCGCGCTGGGCAACGAGCCGATCGACACCACCCCGCGGGGGGCGCCGAGGTTCGCGTCGAGCCGGGCCTGCACCTCGGCGAGGGCGCGGCCGACGTCTTCGGCGCCGTCGGCCAGCACCTGACCGGCCGCCGTCAGCCGCACACCGCGGGAGAACGGCTCGACGAGGCGGACGCCCAGCTCGCGCTCCGCCGTCCTGAGCTGCTGCGAGAGGGCCGACGGCGTGCGGTGGGTCGCGGCTGCCACGGCCGCGAGGGTTCCCCGCACGGACAGCTCGCGGAGCAGGTCGAGGTGACGGAACTCCATGTAGGGACCCTAAACCTTATCCCCACGAGCTTTCGCTGGTGCTTCACTGTCCGTCCGCCCAGACTGGCGCGGTGCCCCTCCGCCACACCGCCCTCGCCTGCCTGGTCGCCGCCCTGTGGGGGATCAACTTCCTCGCGATCCACGCCTCCCTCGAGCAGTTCCCGCCGATCTTCCTCGTCGCCCTGCGCTTCGCGATCCTCGCCGTCCCGGCCCTGCTGCTCGTGCCCCGGCCCCAGGTGCCGACGCGGTGGCTCATCGGCTACGGGCTCGGCTTCGGCACCATCCAGTTCTTCGGCCTCTACCTGGGGATGGCGGCCGGCTTCCCCACCGGCCTGGCCTCCCTCGTGCTCCAGGCCTCAGCCCCGTTCACCGTGGTGCTGGGCGTGCTCTTCCTCCGCGAGCCCATGACCCGACGTCGGGCCGTCAGCGTGGGGGTCGCCGTGCTCGGGCTCGCGCTGGTGGGGTTGTCGCGGGGCAGCGCCGAGAGCTGGTGGCCGTTCTGGCTCGTGGTCCTGGGGGCCTTCGGGTGGGCCATCGGCAACCTCTCCAGCCGCCTGGCCGCGCCGCCCAAGCCGCTGCACCTGATCATGTGGATGACCGTCGTCCCGCCGCTGCCGATGCTGGCGCTGTCCCTGGTGATCGAGGGCCCGGACCAGATCCTCGAGGCGTGGAGCACCGCCGCCACCGCGGCCGCCGCCCCGGCGTGGATCGGCCTGGCCTACACGGTCGTCCTCGGGACCGTCGTCGGCTCGGGCATCTGGGTGTGGCTGATGAAGCGCCACCCCGCCGGGGTCGTCGCGCCCTTCTCGATGCTGGTGCCGGTGGTCGGGATCACCGCGGCCTGGCTCGTGCTGGGCGAGACGCCGAGCGCCCTCGAGGTGGCTGGCGGGGTGCTCGTCGTCGTCGGGGTGCTGTGGGGGAACAGGGTCCGGCCTCGGTCCACCACCGTTCCGTCGACCGCTGCCGCGCCGACCCCCGCCCCGTCGGCCCCCGCCCCGTCGGCCCCGGCCCCGTCGGCCCCGGACGCCCTCGTCAGTCCAGGAGCGGGGCGATCGCGTCCAGCTTCTCCTGCTGCGGGGTGACCCAGTCGTCCTGGACGAGGCCGCCCGTGTCGCTCGAGTTCGGGTTGTAGGACCAGTAGGCGAAGCTGAAGCCGCCGTCGCGCAGGTACGGCACGAGCCGCGCGAGCCAGGCGCGGTCGGACTCCGACTCGTAGAGGGTCCCGAACTCCCCGACGAAGACGGGCGCGATGTCCTCGGCGACCAGGTATCCCCAGTGCGCGTCCCAGAGGGGCTCCAGGTTGTCCGGGTAGTCGGCTGCGGAGAACCACGGCTGGGCGTAGACGCTCTCGGGGTACTCGTGCGTCGAGTAGACGACGCGGCCCGGGACCGCGAGCTCGACGGGACGTTCGCGCACGTCGGCCAGGCCCCCGCCCCACCACGTGGCGGTCCCGTCCTCCATGGTCTCGACGCCCTCGACCACGATCAGCCAGTCGGGGTGCACCTCACCGATCGCGTCCCCCGCCCGGGTCGCGGCCGCCGCCCAGTCCCGGGTCTCGTCGCCGCAGCCCCAGCAGGCCGTGCCGTGCGGCTCGTTGTGCAGGTCCGCGCCGATGACCGTGGGGTCGTCGCGGTAGCGCTCGGCGAGCATGACCCAGTCCTCGATCCAGACCTCCTCGGGGTAGGCGTCGGTGTACCAGAGCTCGGACTGCTGGTCCGAGCCCGGACGGTGCCGGTCGAGCAGGATCGTCATCCCGCGGGCCTGCGCGCCGGCGACGACGGCATCCATGATCTCGAGGGTGCTCTTGCCCGCAAGGGTCGGGTTCTGGTTCTCATCGATGCTGCTCGGCGCCGCGCCTCCCACGCACTGGTTGGAGAACGGCAGCCGGATGGTCGTGAACCCGAAGTCGCGGATCTGATCGAGCACGTCATCCAGGGACCTGGTCCACAGCCCGTGCGGTGAGCAGGTCTCGGTCTCGAACCCGAACCAGTTGACCGCCTTGAGGACGACCGTCGAGCCGTCGCTGTCCACGATCCGCGCACCGTCGGTCGCGAGGAACCCCTCGGCGGGGAGCTGGGCGGCGGAGGCCGTCGAGGTCGGTGCGGGCTCGGAGGCGTCGGGGGTGGGGTCGGACGGGGACGTCTCGTCGGTCGCCACCGGGCTGCCGGCAGGAGCCGGGGTGTCCTCGCCGCCCAGCACGGTCGCGCCGACGGCACCCAGGACGATCCCGAGGAGGAGGGCCCCGACGACGGCACCCACGAACGTCGCGCGACGCACACGGCGGTCCGGCTCGTCGGCGGCTGGGGTCGGCACCGTGCCGTCGTGGTTCATGGGCCCAGGCAACCATGCCTCGCGGCGCTAGACGACCGCGCCGTCGGTCCGCTCGGCCTCGCCGGTCTTGGGTGGCTTGGGCTCCTTGACCGGGGTGGGCCACCGCTGCTCGAGGGCGATGGTCAGCGGGACCGCGACCGAGACGGTCGAGACCGTGCCGACCACGATGCCCAGCACGAGCGCCAGCGCGAAGTCCGACAGCGAGTCCCCACCGATGACCAGCAGCGCCACCAGCACGAACAGGGTGCTCAGCCCGGTGTTGACCGTGCGCGGCAGGGTCTGCAGCACGGCGCTGCCGGCCATCCGGGAGAAGGACTCCCCCTGCTTGGCGCGGACCATCTCCCGCACCCTGTCGAAGACCACCACCGAGTCGTTGACCGAGTAGCCGATCACCGTCAGCAGCGCCGCGAGGAACACGCCGTCCAGCGGCTTGCCCGTCCACGCGAACACGCCGAGCACCACCACCACGTTGGTGGCCAGCGCCGCGACCGCCCCGCTGCTGAAGGTCCAACGGAACCGGATCGCCAGGTAGGCGAGCTGGGCGAGGAGCGCGATGCCCAGGGCGATCAGGGCGTTGCGGCGCAGCTCGTCGCCCAGGCTCGGGCCGATCAGCTCGTCGCTGACCACCTCCGCCCCGCCCGCGACCTCGGCGATGGCGTCGCGGATGCGCTCCTGCTCGGCGTCGTCGATCGGGGAGGTCCGCACGGCGATGTCGTCGTCCCCCGCACGCTGCACCACGGCGGTGGGGAAGCCCGCGTCGCCGACGGCCTCGCGGGCGATCTCGGCGTCGACGGTCGTCGAGGTCGAGTACTGGATGCTGCGGCCACCGGTGAACTCGACACCGAGGTTCACCCCGCGGACCAGCAGGCCGGTCCCGGCGACCACCACGATCAGCAGCGAGACGCCGAGCCAGCGACCGGGCCGGTCCAGGAAGCCCGACTCGCGCTCGGTGAGCCGGGTGCGCAGGCGGCCCAGGGTGTTCATGCCGGTGATGCCCGGGTGCCGCTCGGCGATGCGGGTGCGCGCGACGGTCTCGGCGAGCAGGCGCGTGATGACCAGGGCAGAGAAGAACGACACCAGCACACCGATGGTCAGCGTCACACCGAACCCGCGCACCGGCCCCGAGGCCAGCGCGAACAGCAGGCCCGCGGAGATGAGGGTCGTGATGTTGGAGTCCGCGATCGCGGGGAACGCCTTGCGGAAGCCCTCGCGGACCGCCGTCGGGAGGGTGCGGCCCCGGACGGCCCGTTCCTCGCGGGCGCGTTCGTAGACCAGGACGTTCGCGTCGACCGCCATGCCCACCGCGAGCACGAAGCCCGCGAGCCCCGGCAGGGTGATCGTGGCGCCCACGGTCAGCAGCGCGGCGTAGGCGATGAGGGCGTAGCAGAGCAGGGCGACGACGGCGAGGAGCCCCATGAGGCGGTAGACGGCCACGATGAAGATCGCGGTGAGGAGCACACCCAGGGCGATGGCCTTGACGCTGGCGTCGATGGCGGCGGCGCCCAGGCTCGGGCCGACCGTCCGCTGCTCGATGACCTCGACCGGCACCGGCAGCGAGCCGCCCTGGACGAGGGCCGAGAGCTCGAATGCCTCCTCCTGCGTGAAGTTGCCCGTGATCTCGGTGGACCCACCGATGATGCCCACGCCGCAGGGGACGCTCTCGTTGACCTGCGGGGACGTGATGACCTCGCCGTCGAGCACGATCGCAGCACGTCGTGCGGGGTCGCCGAGCGGTGCGCAGGCGGCCTCGCCGGTCAGCTGGGCCCAGGCGTCCTGCCCCTCCCCTTGGAAGTCGAGGGTCACGAACCAGCCTCGGCCCGACTGCGGGTCGGTCTGAGCCCGGGCCGCCGACACCGACTCGCCGGTGAGGGCCGCGGGCCCGAGGCGCAGCGGGGTGCCGACGTCGTCCGGGAGCACGATCTCGGTGGTGGGGTCGATCTCGAGGTCGCCAGGCTCGACACCCTCGTCGCTCTCCGTGCCCCCGTCGATCGCCGTGCCGTCGGGCTCGATGCCCAGCACCGGGTGGATCGTCAGCTGGGCGGTGCGACCGATGATCTCGACGGCCTCGCGCGGCTCGGTCAGCCCCGGCAGCTCGACGACGATGCGCCGCTCCCCCGAGCGCGCGAGGGTCGGCTCGGCCACACCGAGGGCGTCGACCCGGCGCCGCAGCACCTCCAGGGCCCGGTCGGTGGACTCGGCGTCCGCGACGGTGGTGGCCGAGTCCTGCGTCTCGAGGACCACCTGGGTGCCACCGCGCAGGTCCAGGCCGAGGGTCGGCGAGGAGGTCAGCACCGCGAAGGTCGACCCGGCGAGCACCAGGAGGGTGACGATCGCGCGGATCAGCAGCGCTCGGGAGGAGCCTCCGGCACGAGGGCCGGCGGTGCGGGGGGCGATCGGTGGGGTGGTGCGGGCGCTCATGCGGGCTCCGGGAGGACGCGGGACGGGGAGGTCACGGGCTGCAGGCCCACCCTCCCACCCGGGTCAGGGCGGGCGCGGGACTGCGGCCGGGGCACGACGGCGGGTCGCGTCACCTGGTGGGGTCCACCCGGGTGGGAGCGCCGCGGTCGTGTCAGAGCAGCGGCGGCGCCCGGGGTCCGGCCGCTGTGGTCTCGCTCGCGGCGCGGCCCGCTGCGTCCTGCGCGTCAGCGGCGAGCGGGAGCTCCCACCCACCCACGACGACGGAAGTC